>NZ_KB235903.1:1581831-1697999 GCF_000332155.1 Kamptonema formosum PCC 6407
GGGGAAGAGGGGGAAGAGGGGGAAGAGGGGGGAGATGGGGGAGATGGGGAAGAATGGGAAGAGGGGAAAGAATGGGCAGAATGGGCAGAATGGGAAGAAGGGAATAGAATCAATGGTTTGGTGGAATTCAGAATGCCCTAACCGAAAATAGAAGCTTTTTGGCTGTGGTTACATCTCCTTGCCCCGTTGGGCGGTAAAATAAAATGCCGATTGTTCTTTTTAAGCCGTCAGCACCCCCACTGAAGTGAGGAGGCTTGATGCCTCTAAATTCGGTTAACTGACCACCTGAAGTCTTAATTGACTAAGTTTTTAAGGTCAAGATACCTAAATAAGCGTCGCTTAAGACTTGAACCGGGGAGTCTAATGTAGGGCTAAACTAGGTTTGCCTACATTTTTAGAAGCGGTTTTCACACTTACCAGATTTTTTTATGATTTCGAGTAATGACTTTCGACCAGGTGTTTCAATTGAGTGGAATAACGGGGTGTGGAAAGTGGTTGAATTCCTCCACGTTAAGCCCGGAAAAGGCTCAGCTTTTGTGCGGACGAAATTAAAAAACGTACAAACCGGAAACGTAGTAGAACAAACTTTCCGAGCTGGGGAGACTTTACCTCAAGCCAACCTGGAAAAGAGTTCTATGCAACATACCTATAAAGATGGCGATCAGTTTGTCTTTATGGATATGGAAACTTATGAAGAAACGACTCTGAGTGCTGCCCAGATTGGCGATCGCGTCAAGTACCTGACGGAAGGGATGGAGGTTAATATTCTCCGCTGGGGCGAACAAATTCTAGAGGTGGAACTGCCTAATGCGGTGGTCTTGGAAGTAATACAAGCAGATCCCGGTGTTAAAGGAGATACTGCTACTGGTGGCAGTAAACCTGCGATCGTCTCAACTGGGGCTCAGGTGATGGTGCCGCTATTTATTTCCGCAGGGGAACGGATTCGGATCGATACCCGCACCGATAGCTACCTTGGTCGCGAATAAAGGCTATGTCTAGATAGTTTTGAGTTTTGAGTTTTGAGTTTTGAATTAAAAGATTTACTTAAAACTCAGCACTCAAAATTCATCACTACAGAAAATGCCATTTTCAATTACCCAATTAACCCATTACCGATTAACTTGCTGTGCAACTAGACTTAAACCAGCTTTGCGAACTGCTGACGGTTTTAGACTCTACTGGCATTTCGGAGCTGAACTTAAAAAGTGCAGATTTTGAATTGACGGTGCGAAAAGGCTCTGCTCTCAGGGAACCAGGGGCTCCTTCCCTGGGTGATGCTGCCAATTCTGATGCGATCGCCAATCGCTCCGATATTGTGACTGATGGGGCTATTTCTGAGGCAGTTGCCCTGACGGGGGCATTGGTTGCTTCTGCACCCCTAAGTTCGGGGGTGAATGCTGATGCTAAAGGTATTCCTCAGACAGGTGCTAGTGCTGCTCGACCGATAGCGGTTCCCCCCCCAGCAGAACCTAAATGGGTGGAGGTGATCTCCCCAATGGTGGGAACTTTTTACCGGGCTCCTGGGCCTGATGAGCCGCCTTTCGTGCAGGTAGGCGATCGCGTCAGAGTTGGTCAAACAGTCTGTATCATTGAGGCAATGAAACTGATGAACGAAATTGAGACAGAAGTGTCCGGTTGCGTGGTGGAAATTTTGATTCAGAACGGCGAACCTCTGGAATACGGTCAGCCACTGATGCGGATTAATCCTGAGTAAGGATTACTGTATTGTTATAAACACTAAATGTTAGTATTTGGGGATCAGTTCTTTCAGGTGAGTTTGATGACATCATCCCAGCCTGTACCACAAGAAGTTGTGCAGCAAGTTGCTGAGTATTTCAGCATTCTCAGTGAACCGATGCGTTTGCGGATTTTAAACCTGCTTCGTGACGGTGAAAAGTGCGTTCAAGAGTTGGTGGAAGCAACCGAAACCAGTCAAGCCAATGTTTCTAAACATCTGAAACTTATGCTTCAGGCTGGTATTCTCACTCGTCGGAGTGAGGGAACTTCAGCCTACTATCGGGTGGCAGATGAATTGATTTTTGAGCTGTGCAATTTGGTATGCGATCGCCTCGCGGCGCGTATCGAACAGCAAGCCCGTCATTTTCGGGAATTTAGTTTAGCCAGCAAGCAGTAGGGGGAATTGGTAGATGCCTTGAGGCAATGGGCAATCTGCCATAGTTTTTCAGTATTTGCCAATTGCCAATTACCCATTACCGCAGGCTAACAATTACTGGAGAGCAAAGTCTTTCTCAAAGGTGGAGCGAGTGCTCGGCCAAGCCACCTCTAAGCCTTCACCACCTAAAATTTTTAACGGTTTTCCATCCACAGAAATCCAGACTTTGGCATTAGGTTGCAAACTGGTAGCCGTGAATATTACTTGTCCCAAACGGCCAATCATGGAAGTGCTACCACCGCCAGAGGTAAATTCCTCTGACAAATTTACGTAAACGCCATCGTCCACTACTTTTATACTCTCAAGTTTTGTGCCTTTGGGAATTTCGCTCTGGGCATTCGCATCTGTAGGGCCTGCTAACAAGTGCTCGAAAGCACCTTTGATAGCTGTATCGGGCTTCTGGATACCCTGAGTGGCTAATTTATCAGGAACAATCTGAAAATTGCCGCCTGTATCTTTGAGCCAGTAGACTTGAACTGTTTTATTCGTGGTTGAGCCTGAAGGTAGGGGTTGGGGAGACTGCGGCTTGAGAGCCGACTCCGAACCCTGAGATGGCTGAATCTGGGCAGGAGAGGGAACTGGTACGGGGATAATTACACTTGGTGTATTGCTGGGACTAGGGGATGCTGCGGGGACGGTAGGGGGAGCAGAAGATTGGCTGCTACGGAGATTGGGATTTTGCGTTGTCCACCAGGCTATACCCCCACCAGCGGCTAAAACGAATCCACAAACACCTGCAATGACGGCTATAGGGACTTGGCGAATTTTTTGTCGATCTTTCATATTAAAATTTCTCCTTGAGGATCGGTCACTTTAAGGGGTGAAGAGCTACTTCAGATAGCTACATTTAGCTACATTTGTCTCTAGTTAGATTCTGGAAACGCCTGCGGCGGCTGATGCAAGCTTTACCAGCCTTAAGTATAGCTAGGGGCTAGGGGCTAGGGGAAGATGGGGAAGATGGGGAAGATGGGGAAGAGGGGACATAGAATCATCGTTTGGGCCATAAGTCGAGTATCCTAACCATCTTGGCGGTTGCTATATATCGATATCTATCTTTATCAAAAAGCTTCAGTTTGTTTAATTTGTTTATTGGAGCCACCAACCTTGTTGGTTACTTTTTGGGCAAAAAAGGGCAAATTTACGACTTAAATATTTTAGCATCTGTTGACGTACTGCTTTTTTTAACACCTTCTAGGGTAGCTATTTTTTTGACTCGATCGTTACGTCGTTGTCAGCGCTACTACACAAACGAAGTCCGCCTTAGTTTACTTGCAGAACGAAGTGAAAGGCGGACTAAAGAATATAAAGATTTATTTAAGCCGGAGTTTATATCACTCAGGTCGCCCCAATTGCCGTTGCATCAACTCTTTAAGCTGAATAAGCTGTTCTTGCGTCAATATTTGGCGCTCCGCTAACATCAGTTCAAAGTGATTGTTATCGATTTGCTGGCGTAGGGTTTGGATGTACTGCTGTTGTTGTCGCAATTGCTCTAAAGGGGCACTGCTTTCTAAGAGCGATCGCATTTTCCCATCCGCCTCAAAAAGTTGGTCTTGTACCTTCTGGATAACTTTGATACCTTGTTCGCGAACCGCGTGGATGCGCGATCGCTGTTCGTCGCTGAGATTGATATTTTTTGCCCAAGGGGGTTCCGGCTGACTCGCTGATTCCATTCCCATCATCGGAGGATGTGGGGGGGGTGGCGGACAGGGTGGGAATTGAGCGATCGCACTTTCAGCACTTACATTCCTCAATTGCGATTGATTAACCCCAATTCCACTCGCAATCTGTAGAATCAGAGATGTTGTACCCAATACAAATAAATAACGTTTAATCATTAGATCGTCCCTGAAAATGATTTGAACTTGAATTGTCTATTTTCTAATTAAACAATTTGAATATGACAGCTTTACCTACAATTAAATGACAAATTTGTAATGTTCGTTAATCCCAGACCGTAGTATAATCAGAAAAGAGGCAAAAATATGAATATTCTGTATGTTGAAGATGAAGCCAAAATTGCTAGCTTTGTCTGTGCTGGATTGAAAGAACAAGGTTTTGTGGTTGATTATTGCGATAACGGCGATGAAGGTTATCTACGAGCAATGGATAACGAGTATGATGTGCTAGTTCTTGACATTATGCTCCCAGGTAAAGATGGATTGGCAATTCTTAAAAGTTTGCGCCGATCTGGTCGGAATGTGCCCGTGATTTTATTGACAGCTCGTAATGAACTTGATGACCGCCTAGAAGGACTAAATCTTGGGGCTGATGATTATTTAGCCAAACCATTTTTTGTGGAAGAACTAATCGCACGTATTCATGCAGTTATCCGCCGCGTCTCTGGCGAACGGCAGAATATTTTGAGCCTGGGGCCGCTAAAATTAGATCGCATTACTCGCCAAGTTACTTGCAATCAGCAGTCGGTAGAACTCACTACCCGCGAGTTCAATTTACTGGAGTATCTGATGCGTTCTCCGGGACGAGTTTTAACCCGAACGCAAATTTTAGAGCACGTTTGGGGCTATGATTTTAATCCAACTACAAACTTAGTTGATGTTTGTATTCAACGTATTCGTAAGAAGCTGGAACGGATGGGGGGAGCGAGTTGTATTGAAAGCGTGCGAGGAGTTGGTTATTGTTTTCGTAAACCGGAAGTTTAATCGTGAAATGGCATTCTTTTCGTCTCCGAATTACCCTTTTATCTGTAATTCTTGCAGGTAGCGCTTTAGTAGGTTTTGGCTTGGTCTCTTGGTTTCAAATTTATCAGACAAAATTAGCTCGTCTTGACGATCAAATCAAAAGTCATTTATTGCGGGAATCTTCTGCACCGCGTCCCCTAGATCATTGGGAGTCTTATGAGTTCGCGTTACCATCTTTCTTCAGTGTTGATTCCCAGGCAAAGATTGCACTATTGGTGCTTGATGTTGATGGAAATGTCTTGTTTCAATCTACCAGTTGGCCCTCTGATTTAGATCGAGCGGGATTATTTCCTCCCCAAGATCCTTTCAGACCACCACCGCGCTTTCCTCCTCCCAAAGAAGGCTCTCAGTACCCCTACCCACCACCGAGAGAGGAAGAGGAATTCCCCCCAGGGCCACCACCGCCACCACCAGAAGAAGGGCTTTTTCCCCCTTCAGAATCCCGTAGAGAACGACCACAATTTAGAGATGAAAATAGACATGAAAATAGACCTGAAAAGCACCTAAACAAGTTATCTCCACTGGTGAAACGTCATACTAAGACGGGAATTTGGCGGGTTGGGGGAGTGACATCTCCTTTTATTCAGATTGCGATCGCAGTCAGTTTCACTGAATTAGAGCACGAAATGAGTGCGATTAGTAATATCTTTCTGATTTCAGTACCATCAGTTTTGATTGTAGTCGCGATCGCGGCGTGGTTTCTATCTGAAAGGGCCTTAAAACCAATCCGTAAAGTTACGGCGACTTTGCAAAGAGTGACAGCAAAAGGATTAGATCAGCGCATTCCCATTAGTGCAGTAGATGTGGAATTTTTGGAACAAATAGAGGTATTTAATCAAATGATGGAACGCCTAGAACGTAGCTTTCAACAAGCATCCCGTTTTAGCGCGGATGCGGCCCATGAACTGAAAACCCCTTTAGCAATTTTGCAAGGTGAATTAGAGAGGACATTGCAACAGGCTGATTCTGGTTCCGAACTCCAGCAAAATCTGAGTAATCTGCTGGATGAAGTAAGGCGTTTGGGTTCAATTGTCCGTAAATTATTGCTACTATCTTTAGCGGATGCGGGACAAATGCGCTTATACAAAGTTGAGATCGATTTGTCCGAACTTTTGGCGACTTTAGCAGAAGATATTGAACTATTAGCACCTCATTTAACTGTACATTTACAGATTCAGCCGGGATTACGAGTTAAAGGCGATCGGGATTTATTGATCCAAGTATTGCAAAATTTGATTACTAATGCTGTTAAGTATAATCTAGCGTCGGGTTGGGTGCGGGTTGAGGCGCAGTGTAAGGAGTTGATGGTTTCTGTAACTGTGAGTAACTCTTCTCACGATCTCCCTGTACGCGATCGGGAACGAATTTTTAACCGATTTCACCGGGGAGATTCGGCCCATAATCGCCATATTGAAGGTCTAGGTTTAGGATTGAGTTTATCCCGTGAAATTGCCCGCGCTCATGGTGGAGAGTTAAAATTAGATTCGACACCTCTTGGTCAAACTGCTTTTACTTTGAGATTAACAGGATTTACGGGGCGGTTAAAAAAAAGTAAGGTTTGAGATAACTTACTTCGTAGCCTAAATCCCTTAACGACTTATAATGTAAGCAGGACTTACGCACTGCGACTCAAGAAACCGGGTTTTTTAGCAAATCTCCGCTGCTCTAACGAAGTATTTTTGTAAAAAAACCCGGTTTCTAGGTCAATGAGCGCAAGTCATAGTAAAGTAACTGCAATAAATTATAATTTTATCAACATGACACTAACAACCCGTACAAAAGTGCCTCACGGTAGTCCTCTATTTCCCAATCGCCCTCGTCTTTCCTCTGAAGAGATAGCTAAACGCCAAACCGAGCAAGAAATATTTGCTCAACGTTGTCGGGAGATTTTTCACCGAGTTTATCCCGAATTAGTTCAAAAATACCCTGATTGGTTTATTTATATTGAGCCAAATAGTGGAGAATATTTTATTGATTCAGAGCGAAATTTAGCCCGCGAAAAAGCTAAGAAAAAGTACCCAACAGCCGTGCTGATGGCAATGTGTTTGAATGAAACTGGAACCGTTGGGAAAATATGATTCAAGGTTATTTTGGCAGGAAAGGAGAGATGTTTTTTGAGATTGAGTTAATTGCTGCGGATGGTTCAGTAATTACTGTTGATGCTTTGCTAGACACTGGATTTACTGACTGGTTAGCGATGGATACCCAAGATGTAGAGAGTTTAGGATGGTCGTTTGTGGAACGAGAAGAAAGGCTGACTGCACAGGGTGTAGCAAGTTTTAATATTTATGAGGGAAGTGTATTATTTGATAGTCAAGAGTTGACTGTTCCGGTTGTGGTTGGTGACGGAGTACCTGAAGTTTTGATTGGTTTGCCTTGGTTAGAGACTCGACGATTATTGGTGGATAAAAAAATAGGTTTGTTGACGTTAGGAGAAGATTAAAAAAGGTGCGATCGTATCGCCTATTTTCAAAACCTATTTTTTTTAAGATAAGTTTTTAAATTCGGAGGAAATTAAGAATAACCTGCGGAATATTTTCTATTTCTTGTTGTAAATTTGTACTATGCCCCTTTATCTTAGGAAAAACCCAGAAACCTATCCCCTCTAACCAATATCAACTCTAGTTGATAGCTTTCTTTGTCATCCCATCAGGTTTAGAAGTTAGCACCAACCGCAACTTAGCATGAACTAAATTTAACTTAGCCAATCCTAAATCTACACTTCCTTCTACCACAACCCCCGTATTCAGCAGTCTATCCAGCAACTCTAAAACTGACGGATTACTAGAAGTTTCTCCCGGATAATAACCGCCAGATTTTGGTAGCAAAGTCCCAATTTCTGACAAATCTAAATTTAAGTCAGCAGGATCGATTTCAAATATCTCACACATTTGCAAAACTTGCGCTTCCAACTGCTTCAAACTCTCAGCCGCCCGATCTAATTCTGCATCACTTAAAATACCAGCTTCCATGCGGCGAATTATTTGCGCTTCCATCAATTGACGGATGAGCTCAACCACAGTTAGTAGTAGGGGCGCTAAACCAGAATCTTTACTAGATTTTTCAGAATTGGGAACAAGCATATAAGAAATGGGAGAATAGGTATAGCAACCGCTTTCAGCAGTTAGGGGCTAGGGGCTAGGGGCTAGGGAAGAAGAGGAAGAGGGGGAAGATGGGGAGGATGGGTAATTAGCAATTAGTAATTAGTAATTAGTAATTAGCCATTAGCCATTAGCCATTAGCAATTAATTTATTGATCGTTTACTCCTAACCCAGTATTAACCGATTCAGTGATTGGCGGCTGACTGCCCACTAGCGATTTCAGCGCTTGCATTTCTGCTTCTAACCTCTTCACTTGTTCTAATAACATTTGATTGGATTCAGTCAAAGTCCGTGCTTGATTGCTCAAATAAGGATCGGTTTCCCACCAATTAATTCCCATTTCCTTAGCTTTATCTACCGAAGCAACTAACAAGCGAATGCGGATACTCAACAACTCCGTTGAACCAACAGAAACCGAAATATCTCCAGCAATTACAATGCCTTTATCTAAAACTCTTTCTAGCACATCTGCCAAAGTAGAACCTCCCGTTGAAGTAGTCATACTTCGACTTGCAGCACTAGGAGGGCGTATTGGTTGTGTCATCACTATTAATTATCTCCCTGAGTTACGAATAGACGGTTTTGCTGCTGTTTCAAAACACCTTTTTTAATTAGCGATCGCAGCGCGTCAATAGTCTGTACCCGATTAATGCCTAAAGCCGCTTCAATCTCGCCAACCCTTGCGCCGCGAGAATTCTGCAAATAAGTGTAAACTTCCTCTTCGCAAAGCGCTTGAGCACGATTCATTAGTTCCTGCGTCAATTCCTGTGTTTGACTAACGGCGACTGCTGTGTCTATTGTATCTAAATTCTGGCTGGTGGTATTGACATCTTCCCCCTCATCCTCTGCCAATAAGCCGTTAGATTCCCATTCTTCTAGAACAGGCCAATCTACCGAAAGTTCTCTATACAATTCCCCCAGAATAGTTGTAGCCAAATTTAATGGTTTACCACAGCGAGATAAAAGCACATCTTCACAAATCTCTCGAAAATCTACACTTTCTGCTGTGGCTGCAATCTCATGTTCCTGACAGATTTTAGCAATGATTAAAGCAGGGCGCATACCCGAAGCTTTGTCCGTACCGATCCGATGGCGAAACTCTCTCGCTAACTGTACAATTCTCCGAGCATACTCTTCATTTATCCCCAGTTTCCCCACGATAATTTCCTGCTGAGTTTCCTCATCTGGATCTGGCATATTCATTGTTACCAACCGATCCATCAAGGCATCTTGCGTGTCGTGAACTCCGCAGTATTCCTCGGAATTGGAAGTGAAAATTGCCCGGAACTCGGGGTGTACCTTAATATATTCAGACTTATTACCATTAGGTGGCAGCACTAACAGTTTTTCTTCTAAAGCTGAAAGCAATACATTGTTAACTTCTGGACGAGAACGGTTGAATTCGTCATAAACTAATGTAAACCCTTCACGACAAGCCAAAGTTAATCTTGAATCGACCCAGTTTTGCCGCAATTCATCTTCTAATTTAATGACGCTATGAATGTAATTATCGACTACTTTTTTGCGTGTATAACCTGAGTGATTGCCAATTAAATCTGTACTTTTGAGTTGATCGTCGCCAAACATCAACACTGTTGGACGCGCTAACAAATCTGCTAAATGCAGCGCCAAAGTTGTTTTTCCTGTGCCCGCAGGGCCGCGCAAATGTACGCCAAAGCCTGATTTTAAATACCTTAGAGCCCTGAGTGCCATTTCTTCGGCGGCGCGGGTATTAACATATCCTTTAGGACGCGCTCTGAGCACTGTAGTCATAGCAATTTAAGTTTTGAATTTTGGGATGGCTGTTAACTGTTAACGGTTAACGGTTAACTTTAGCGTGTGATAGTCACGGGAACTTTAACTGCATCTAAACTCAAGTAAAGGCGATCGCGCTGGACAATGGCACCTTTTTGAAGTAGCGATCGCAGTGCATCCACAGTTTGAACCCGACTGAGAGCCGTTGCTGCCTCAATTTCCGTTAACCGTGCCCCCTTACCCTGGCGAATGTAGTTATAAACCAATTGCTCCTGTACTGCGGTCATATTGGGCTTTATAGCTTCCGCTGGCTTTGCTTTCACCTCTGCCTCTAGCTTGATTGGAGCTTCAGCAGCAACAGGTTGAAATCCAATTTTACTGCCTTGATAGCGTTGATGGGTCTTAGATACGATCTTACTGTGTTCGCCCCAAACTTCAAATTGTAAATTTTGGCGGTACAAATGCAGTTGAGCTTGAAAACGAGCGTGGCGATCGCGTAGCTGTTGAGCCTCTGCCAATCGCTGTGCCCTCGATTCCTGAAAAGATTGGTGTAGCTGTCGCCTCCTTGCTTCACCCATCAACTCCAATTCTTGCAAATAACTTTGAATATCCGATCGCAAAGCTTCCATCCAGACAGTTAATTGGCGATTTAATTGCGCTTGAGTTTGAATTCGCTGCAAGTAACTTGATGTTAAAAGTTCTTGGGTCTGATTTTTGAGCATTTCGATCCGATCTTGGCGTTGTTGGCGCAAAGTCGCCAAAGTTGCACTCAGAGTTGCGTGAAATTCGCGTAATTCTTTAAATGTCGCCGCTGCCAGTTTTTCTCTATCTGTAGTAGTCTCCGCTAAAAACTGAGCCGTTTGCAAGGAAAGCGATCGCGTAAATTCATCAAGTTTTTTAGCTAACAACTCAGCTTGAATGCGGCGATTAGAGCTTGTCGCCGTCAAAAATTGCTGCGTCTGCCGCTGCAAATTCGTATATGCCTGCTGTCTCCAGTTGCGATCGTGCAATCCTTGAGTCAGACGTTCTTCTTGTAGCGCAGCAATAGTCAATCGCACCTCTTGCTGGCGCGATCGCACCTCTTGCTGGCGCTCTTCCCTTTGCGATCGCCACTCATCTAAAAGAGCCATGATCAGAGTTACCTCCTGATTCAGTTATCACCAGGACTTACGCATAATTACGTAACGCCGGCATCTTGGCGGTGACTTGACCGCCTTTGCGGGCGGCGTTACTGATAGTTTTGCGTAAGTCCCGATCCCATTTCATTTGTGCCCAACTATCGGGGCTAATCTGTCTTAAATTTAGATCGAAATCTGGGTTTTTTCATTACCATCCCCGCATCCAAATCTTTAATCAGTATCGATCGGACGCGGGATTAATCAGGCGCAGCAGTCACAGGAAGGGAAATGAGCAACTTATCTTAAATTCTTGTAGCGTATTATTTACCTCTGCACTCTGTAGCTTGCACCCTTAATGTTCAGTTCCCATTCCCAATTCCCGTTTTAGCTAGACAGACGGAACCGCCGCTTGAGAAGTCAAACCAACAGCTTCAGCATACTTCAGGTAGGTTTCCACAGAAGCAATCACGATCCTAGCTTCGATGGCTATCAGTTCGATACCCACGAGAGAAATACGTACCCACGCATCAATCACAATACCCTTGTCCAAAATGCGGTCAACCACTTCAGCCAAGCTAGAGGATGAGTTTACTTTTTCAACAGCCATGATTCAATTCCCTCAATTTGAGCTTGAGGCTTGGTGTTTTGCACCTATTTCGCCTCTGAACCCATCATACTAGGGTTTCATCTTGGCGAAATCAGTAAATCTACCCTAATCTAGATTACATTTTGTCTAAGTTTTGGATCTCGGCTCCTAAAGTGCGATCGCACTGCTGACCAAGCTTAGGCTCTATAGTTTTTGATTTTCAATTTTTGATTTAAATTCTCTTGGCTAGCAGAACAACAGGCTTAAAATTGGCACATAAAATTTTATATTAATCAAACACTTCTTAATGAACCTTATAATCGGTAAAAAAGCTTAAGATTAAAAGATTCACAATTAAACATACCTAGAACCGCCAGAAGGCTATACCCTCCGCCATCTGGTTAGCGGTAAGATGAATAATGATGCCCCGGATACTTGTTATTGATGATGACCCTACGATCGCGGAACTTGTTGCCGTCAACCTAGAAATGGCAGGCTACGAAGTCACCCAAGCAGAAGACGGCATCAAAGGTCAGGCCCTAGCCATCCAAATGCTGCCTGACTTGATCATGCTAGATTTAATGCTGCCGAGGGTAGATGGATTTACAGTTTGCCAGCGTTTGCGCCGCGACGATCGCACCGCAGACATTCCCGTATTAATGCTGACCGCCTTGGGTCAAACCCAAGATAAAGTAGAAGGCTTTAACTCCGGTGCTGACGACTACCTGACCAAACCCTTTGAGCTAGAAGAGATGCTAGCGAGAGTGCGAGCCTTGCTGCGGCGAACCGACCGCATCCCTCAAGCCGCCAAACACGCTGAAATCCTGAGCTACGGCCCTCTTACCCTCGTCCCAGAGAGATTTGAGGCTATTTGGTATGCTCAAATAGTCAAACTCACTCACCTAGAATTCGAGTTACTGCACTGCTTACTCCAGCGTCACGGTCAAACCGTCTCTCCCAGCGAAATTCTCAAAGAAGTTTGGGGATACGATCCTGATGACGACATCGAGACGATCAGAGTACACATTAGACATCTGAGAACCAAGATGGAACCCGATCCCCGCCATCCCCGCTTCATTAAAACCGTTTATGGGGCTGGCTATTGCTTGGAGTTACCCAGCAATGGGAGCAAATCTGAGGAGGACAGAAATCATTAGATATAGCGGTTAACTGTTAACTGTTAATTGGTAATTGGTAATTGGTAATTGGTAATTGGTAACTTGTTTAGGACTTACGCACGTACTACGATTTTCTGTCATTGCGACCGTAGGGAAGCAATCTCAAACTTAGGTTTATGGTACAGTGCATAAGTCCTGACCTAGCTGTTTGCAGTTCGCTACAGGTAGAGATGATAAGCTTTTACACATTTAATTTGTGTATTAATTCATCAATGTATTTCTCCCCGAACCTTGCAGGGAAGGGGTTGGGGGGTAGGTCACAGACACAGATAATACAGTTTATATGCGTAACAGCTTAACAGATTTATTGGCTAATTAGTTTACAAGTGCGATCGCTATGACTACCAACTCGAACAAAACATCAGTTACTCATAGAGACAGTCTCTATAAAGAGGATTTTTATCTGTGGCTCAATACGACGGCTCAACTGTTGCGCTCCCGCCAACTTGATGACGTTGACTTTGACAATTTAATTGAGGAAATTGAGTCAATGAGTGGTAGTCAGCGACGGGAACTTAAAAACCGCTTAATTGTTTTGTTGATGCACTTACTCAAGTATCAATATCAACCCTCATTACGCTCAAATTCTTGGATAAGTACGATTCTCGAACAACGTCGTCAGCTTGAGTTTTTATTAAAAGATAGTCCCAGCCTCAAACCTTACTATCTTGAAGTATTTTCTGACTGCTACTCTAATGCTGTCGTTGATGCTTCTACGGAAACCAAGATACCTGTTAATACTTTTAGTGAACTTTGTCCCTTTTCTCCTGAAGATGCGATCGACTCTAGCTTCATCATTTCTCTAATTAATCACGAACGAGACTAGACATCTGCAAGAGCAGCCAACAATAATCCTTCAAATAATTTAATTCCCTCGGTATTGCCCAACATAGGATCGGAAGCCCTTTCTGGATGCGGCATCATTCCTAACACATTTCCTTGACGATTGCAAATACCTGCAATATTATTTAACGAACCGTTAGGATTGCCAACATTGCTGATTTGACCTGCACTTGTACAGTAGCGAAATAAGATTTGACCGTTATCTTCAAGTTCAGCTAAAGTATCAGCATCCGCATAGTAGCGTCCCTCACCGTGAGCAATGGGAAGGTTGATAATTTGACCGGATTTATAAGCCGAAGTCCAAAGAGTGTTAGTGCGTTCGACTTTGAGAGGGGTGCGATCGCAAATAAAACTTAAACCTGCATTTCTGGTTAAGGCCCCTGGGAGTAAACCCGCTTCGGTTAATACTTGAAAACCGTTGCAAATGCCCAAAACGGGTTTACCCAGTTTGGCGTGTTCAACAGTAGCTTTCATAACTGGAGAAAAACGTGCGATCGCGCCGCATCTCAAATAATCTCCATAACTGAAACCGCCGGGAATTACTACCACATCTAGGTCAGAAATATCCGTTTCTTCATGCCAAATCATGCGAGTAGGCTGATTTAGCAAGCCTTGAGTCACCCAAACCACATCGCGATCGCAATTTGAACCGGGAAAAACAATAACGCCAAATTTCATAATTGGTAATTGGTAATTGGTAATTGGTAATTGGTAATTGGTAATTGAGGAGAATGGGGGATTTACCTCCTCATCCTCCCCCTCTTTCCCTAGCCCCTAGTCCCTTCTTCTATAATTGGTAATGGTATTTTCCAATTAACCGTTAACTGTTAACCGTTAACCGTTAACAATTCCGTCAAATCAAAAGTATAATTCTCAATAACAGGATTAGCTAAGAGTTGGTCGCAAATACGGTCGAGTTCAAGGCGGGCTGCGGCTTCATCGACACAAGAAAGTGTCATTTCAATATACTTGCCGATCCGAATGCGCTCAACATTGTCATAGCCCATGTGTTCCAAACCAGACTGTACAGCAGTACCAGCAGGGTCTAAAACCGAGGGGCGGAGGGTGATATAAATTCGAGCCTGATATTTCTGAGTCACAGCAATGTCTGATGTCAAGTCTGACTGAAAGTTAACAATACTCATATTATCCGCCAGGTTAGCCATTCGCGATCCGCGATCGCCTAAAATCACGCGATGCTCTTTCCCGAACTGAGCTAGCCTAGAAACAAGGAAAGATTTGAATCAAGCATATCAATAAGACTGACCATGAGAACCCACCACACCCGCAGTCAGGAGCGTATTTTAAATCTGCTCAAGACCCTCAACCGCTCAATTTCAGCTCAAGATATATACTTAGAACTGCGTAACAGCGACCAAAGCATGGGTTTAGCGACAGTTTACCGTTCCCTGGATGTCTTAAAGCGCGAGGGAATTATTCAGGTGCGGACATTGGGGAGCGGGGAGTCCTTGTATAGCGTGGTACAAGAAGACCAACACCACCTAACTTGTCTGGAATGCGGGGACTCGATTCCCATTAACGAATGTCCCGTCCACGAATTGGAACGCCAGTTACAAAAGTTGCACTCATTCAAGATTTATTACCATACGCTGGAGTTTTTCGGACTGTGCAATCGCTGTGCTCTGACTCAAGAATCTTAAGTGTAGGCTACAGTCTGTTTAGGCTAATGGCTAATGGCTAATGGCTAATTGCTAATTGCTAATTGCTACCAGCCTCCTAGTCTCCTACTCTCCCTATCTCACCGATCGCGCCTAAAATAAAAAAGAGATTCATATAACTAAAAACGCGATCGTGAGCGATTCTACCCTAGAACAGATATTGAAACTGGCAACTGTGCGAGCAGAGGCCGCTGAAGTTTACTACTTATCCAGCCAAGACACCCCGATCGAATTTGAAAATAATCGCCTCAAATCCCTGCAAACCAAAGCCCTGCAAGGCGTTGCACTGCGGCTAATTTATAAGGGGAAACTGGGTTTTGCTAGTTCCACAGACTTGACGCGCTTAGAAGACTTGGTAGACGCGGCCATCCAAACCGCTGAAATCGGAGATCCCGCAGAGTTTGAACTCGCTGATAACTTCCAGATGACGGCCCCAGAAACCACCTACACGCCGCCGTCAACTCAAGAATTAGTGGAAGTTGGCAAGGGACTAATCGAACAAGTTCACGCCTACAATCCAGATATTCTCGTAGATGTGGGGTTTCACGTCCGCAGCGGTCGAGTTAAAATTGCCACAACGCGAAATGTCTATGCCGAAAGGTCTAGCCAAATACTCAGCGGTAGTATTTCCGGCAATTTAGTCAGGGGAGAAGATTTTCTCCAAGCTTACGGCTATGATGTAGCACGCGATCGCCCCTTAGACACCGATAGTATCCTCCAAACTCTCCTGCAAAAATATCGCTGGGCTGAAAATCAAGCCACCATTACCAGCGGTTCCTATCCAGTCTTGTTTACCCCCAGAGCCGCCGCTAGCACCATAGCCAGCTTATTTGATACCATCCTTTCAGGTCAAGTAGTCGTCCAGAAAGCCTCTCCCTTAGTTGACAAAGTAGGTGAAACCCTATTTGACAAACGCTTTACCCTATTTGAAGACCCCACCATCGGGCCTTCCGCCTGTCCCTTTGACGACGAAGGGACTCCCACCAGCCGCAAAGTCTTAATTGACCAAGGTACAGTCATGGGATTTTATTGGGATCGTCGCTGGGCTGCCCGTGCAGGTGTACAATCTACAGGCAACGGTTTCCGAGGTGGACTGTCTCGCCCTGGCCCCGATTTAGTCAACCTCTGCATTGCCCCTGGAAATACGCCGACAAGCGAATTAATTGCCAGCATGGAAGAAGGGCTAATAGTAGATCAGGTTTTGGGTGCTGGTCAATCTAATGAGTTAGCAGGCGAGTTTTCTGTTAACTTGGATTTAGGCTACAAGGTCGAAAAAGGTCAAATTGTCGGTCGCGTGAAGAATACAATGGTGGCAGGCAGTATTTTTGAAGCCTTTAAAAATTTGGCAGATTTAGGGAGTGAACCGGAATGGGTTGGAGGTGGGGCTTATTTACCGAGTATGCTGTTTCAACAGTTAGGTGTAGCCTCTAGACAAAATTAAGATGGAAAGTTGCTATAAGACTCGTAACGCTGCCCTCTGGGCGGTTGAATTACCGCCCAGAGGGCGGCGTTACAAGGTAATTTTACTTATAGCAACTGTCAAGGTGGTAAGGACATTCTGCGTTTCTAAAAGCCTTGATTTTAAGTAGAAGGAAGAAGGAAGAAGGAAGAAGGAAGAAGGAAGAATGTTTATACAGTCAACTTTTTAGCCATCCCGATCTTATTTTTAATTAGGTGGATTTACTTATTCCCTTATTCCCTTCTTCCCTTCTTCCCCTAACCCCTAGCCCCTAACCCCTAGCCCCTTCTTCTCCTAGCCCCTAGCAATCAAAAAGCAAGTTAAAAAGTAAAAAGGGAAAATGGAAGTATGAAAGAGCAAAAAAATCGTGATGAAACAGGGAAAAGAAAAAAGCCTATTCTCTTTCTTTTGCCTTTTGCATTTTGCATTTTAACAATGCTTGGCGGTTGCGTGAATTACGATGTGGGAGTTAACTTCGACAGTCAAACTCACGGGGAGATAGTGCAGCACATCAAACTGGGAGAAAGACTGACTAGCTTTAGCAGCGAGACAGTCCGGGAATGGTTAGATAGTATAGACCGCCGCGTGCGATCGCTACAAGGGAGAACTAAGCGGCTGTCTGATAGCGAAGTTGCTGTCAGGATTTCTTTTAATAATGGGGATGAATTAGAGGAAAAATTCAACCAATTTTTTAATCCTGTTGAGGATCAAAACAATAACGATCGGGTGGCTAACTCTCTTGAGACAGATTTGCCTAAGTTTGGATGCCACATCAAGGTCGATCAAAATAACTTCGTTTTGTTCCTGAGAAATCGCCTGACTTTGGAATTAGATTTGCGTTCGCTTTCCCTGCTTTCTAGTAGTGGGAATGTGCTAGTTAGCCCCGGTCAACTTTTAGGATTAGAATTTAGTTTGAGAACTCCTTGGGGAGCAAAAAGTATTGAGGCTGCTGCCAATGGTATTACTCCCAGTATAGAAGCAGGAAATCAGTTAACTTGGAAGTTAAAGCCTGGTGAAATCAACTATTTGGAGGCGATTTTCTGGCTGCCAAGTCCTGTAGGAATTGGTACTGTTATTATTGCCTTATTAGTTTTGGCTGGCAGCTATCTAAAATATAAGCTTTTACCAGCAATAGGAATAGGAAAACGGCAACCAGCCTCAGAATTAAAGGTTTAAGGCAGTAAGGAAAGCTAGCTGTTTGCACTTAAGCTCAATTAACAGGACTGAAGTGCTACAAGCTATAGCAACCGCCAAGGCGGTTTAAGAGGAGCTAGGGGCTAGGGAAGACGGAAGAAGGGTTTAGAATCAGGGTTTTAAATTCAGAATGTCCTAACTGCCTTGGCAACTGGTATACCTAAAATAGGACTTAGACCTTATTGGCATAGCTGAAACTTTTGATTCTATTCCCTTCTTCCTCTATTCCTTAGCGTTCAGTCTTTTAGGTTCTACTTATTACTAATTAAAAAAATGCGGATTCTCAACTTTTTCTTCATCTTCTTAATTTGCTTAGCTCTGGTTATTTTTAGTCTAGAAAATACGGAGCCTACAACCATTCAAATAATCCAAGGTGTCGAATTTCAAGCCCCGCTGTGTGTAGAGCTAATTATCGCTACGGGATTGGGGGCTGTTCTAGCATTGATTTTCAGTTTGTGGTCGAGGATGCAGCGGATGCTCGGAACTCGCGAGGAGAGTCGCCAAATTCGCCAAAAAGAGCAACGTATTCAGCAATTAGAGCAAGATATTGAACGCTATAAGGTAGAACTAGAACAAAAACTGCCCTTGCTCCCAGAAAGCAAATCTCTAAGTTCTACTGCTGAATTAAACGATCTAGAGAAAGCGAAGGCTGTTGGTAATTGAAAGGGGATGGAAAAAAGCTAGAGCCGCTATAATTAATCAATTGTATAGCAACCCATCGCCTGATTCTTGCGGTTGTAACTTGCTGAAACTATTGATTTAATTGTAGTTTCCTTCTCCTAGTTCGCTAACTTCTTTCTGGCAGTAAGTCCGATTAAACTACAGGCGCAGCCAAGGCTATGAGCGTTTCCACAGCCCAAAATGGGTTTGCAACGATTTCCGAGGGTATTGCACTTTTAATTGAGTTAGCAGAAAAGGGAGAAATCGACCCTTGGGATGTGCAAGTCATTGAAGTGATCGATCGCTGCTTGAGTAAACTGGCTCCTGCTTGCGAGCCGGGTACTGAGAGTGATTTTGCTGACTTATCTCAATCCGGGCAGGCATTTTTGTATGCCTCGATGTTGGTACTGCTGAAGGCAGAAAGTCTGGTTTTGTCGGAATCTCCCCCGGAATTGCCAGAAGATGGCGAGTTGTTAGAGTCGGAAGAATTAGCGGGGGGGCGGCAGTTACCGCAAAACTTAGAAAGGCAGTTACGTCGGCGTGCGGTATCTCAGTTACCTAGAAAACGCCCCGTTACTCTCCAAGAGCTGATCGAGCAGTTACAGTTGATGCAGGCAGCAATTGAAGAAACGCCCCTTCCTGCCCGTCCTCGCCGTACTAGCTCTAAGGTGCGGGCTCAGGCTGCTCGTGCGATCGCGGAACTGGCGCACCAGGAAAATCTTGTGGAAACTGCTACGGAATTAGAGCGATTTTTGGCAGAACATGGCCCGGTGGTGGGGGGGGAGTGGCTGGATATAGAACAACTGCTAGAGTTATGGCAGCAGGAGAATTTACACTCTTGTGCGGCCCCAGAATTTGCCGCTAGTACCGATGCTCATTCGTCGCCCCAGGGCGATCGCGTGGGGATTTTTTGGGCGCTGTTGCTGCTATCGGCTCAGTCCAAAGTAGAGTTACTTCAAGAGGAATTTTACCAAGACCTCAAGATTCGACCGATTTGAACTGATATTTTTAGCCGCAATTGGTATTCACAAATCGATAAATCCAGCTAAATTGGGAAAATGATTGATACCCTGGTACGATGTCGCCTAAAAGCGAGTTGGTGTCTGGTGCGATCGCAGCCTAGCAGCAGGGCGCGATCGTTAGGATTAAATGCTTGCACTGGTATCAATTGAGTGAGGGTTGAGGAAGTTAAAGATGAAAGCCATGATTCTGGCAGCCGGAAAGGGTACCCGCGTGCGACCCATTACTTACACGATTCCAAAACCCTTGATTCCCATCCTGCAAAAGCCAGTGATGGAATTTTTGGTGGAATTGCTGCGACAGCACGGGTTTGACGAAATTATGGTCAACGTTTCCCACTTAGCAAATGAAATTGAAAACTATTTTCGAGACGGTCAAAAATTTGGGGTACAAATTGCCTATTCTTTTGAAGGGCGGATTGTAGAAGGAGAGTTAATTGGGGAAGCTTTGGGCTCAGCAGGGGGAATGAAGCGTATCCAAGACTTTTCACCTTTTTTTGATGATACTTTTGTGGTTCTTTGTGGCGATGCTTTGATTGATTTGGACTTGACACAGGCTGTTAAGTGGCATCGAGAAAAGGGGGCGATCGCAACTGTAGTGATGAAATCTGTCCCCCGTCAAGAGGTTTCTAGCTACGGCGTTGTCGTTACTGACGAATCCGGCAGGATTAAAGCCTTTCAAGAAAAACCCTCCGTAGAAGAAGCTCTGAGTACCGATATCAATACTGGTATTTACATTTTTGAACCGGAAGTTTTCAATTACATCCCTTCCGGTATTGAGTATGACATCGGCTCGGAACTATTCCCTCACTTGGTGGAAATTGGCGCACCTTTTTATGGGATTTCAATGGATTTTCAGTGGGTGGATATTGGTAAAGTCCCCGACTATTGGCGGGCAATTCGCAGCGTACTTACAGGAGAAGTTAAAAATGTTTCGGTTCCCGGAAAAGAAGTTTTTCCTGGGATCTATGCTGGCTTAAATGTAGCGGTGAATTGGGACAAAGTTGATATTACGGGGCCTGTTTATATCGGTGGTATGACTAAAATTGAAGATGGGGCAAAAATTGTTGGCCCAACGATGATTGGCCCTAATTGTTGGGTGTGTAGCGGTGCAACTGTGGAAAATAGCGTGATTTTTGAATACTCCCGTTTGGGGCCGGGGGTGCGTTTGGTAGATAAGTTAGTATTTGGTCGCTATTGTGTGGATAAAATTGGGGCTGCGATCGATGTCCAGGCTGCGGCTCTTGATTGGCTAATTACTGATGCTCGTCAGGTTTTACCTTCTCAGCCTCGAGAGGAAAGGCAAGCGATCGATGATATTCTTCGTAATTCTGATTAATTGTTAACTGTTAACTGTTAACTGTTAACTGCTAATGGCTAATTGCTAATTGCTGACGGTAGGATGGGTGGAGCGTCGTCAGTGAAACCCATCTAATAAAAATGGAAATTAACTAGGACTTACGCATTCAGGACTTACGCACCCAACCAAAGAAACCGGGTTTTTTGACTCAAATACTTCGTTCTGCCTTCTACCTCCTGCCTCCTGCGTGACGCAGATGCTCTCAAAAACCCGGTTTCTGGTAAGACTTGCGTAAGTCCTAATAAAATCCAGAAACCGCAAGGCGAAAGCTTTTTTTCTGACAGTAACATAGGGATAATTAACCCCTCTTACCACCCGCCAACATCCTCAAACGGCGCACATCCAACAAAGTAATCCTAGAACCATCAATTACCATCAAACCTTCCTGACTCAACTTAGCAAAAACCCGCGATAAAGTCTCAGGAATAGTACCCAAAAAAGCCGCCAATTGCGCCTTAGTCATATCCAACTCCACCACCGCACCCGATACAAACTGTGAATCCCCATATAAGTACAATAAATAAGCCGCCAACCTCCCCGGAACTTCCTTCAAAGAAAGGTCTTCAATAAGCTGAGCAAACCGTCGCAAATGCCGCGCAAAAAGTGCTAACATATTAATCCCAATACTTGGATATTCCTCAAGCAAACTCAAAAAAGCAGTCCGAGGGAAAAATAATAACTCAGTCACCTCCAAAGCTATCGCAGAAGCAGGAAAACATTCCCCATCAAAAGCCGGCACCTCAGCAAAATGTTCTCCAGGCCCAAACAAATGCAAAATTTGTTCTTTCCCCTCAGCAGAAACTTTGAACAGCTTAACTCTACCAGACTTCACAGCAAAAAAACCTGTCCCTGGTTCCCCTTCAGAAAAAATTAACTGATTTTTAGTATAAGTACCTGCGATTGCAATCTCAACGATAGCATCTAACTGCTCATCAGCTAAACCCCGCCACAGCCGAATATTTTCTATAAACTCCCTAATTTCAACTCCCATAATTCCCATAAATTTTTAAGTATTGACTTAAGTCAAGGTAATTATCTCATCTCCCACCCTACAGTAAACACAGGTAGAGAAAACTAACAGGAGAACAAGCTTATGTTTTGCGAACAATGCGAACAAACCGCCAGCGGACAAGGATGCCATCAATGGGGGGCTTGCGGTAAAAGTCCAGAAGTCAACGCCACACAAGACTTATTAATTCACTGTTTGCGAGGACTCGCGCCCGTAGTAATTCAAGCTCGTAAACTAGGTATTCCTACTCGTGAAGCTGATGTTTTTATCTGCGAAACTTTATTCGCCACCATGACTAATGTTAATTTTAGCACTAAAAGTTTTGCTGAATATATTCACCACGCCATCGAACTGCGAGAAAACTTAAAAACCCAAGTTAAGCAAATAGTTACCACTCCCATAGAATGGTCTGACCTTGCTAAGTTTACGCCTAACTTTGAGGAGAATTTAGTACAACAAGGTCAAGAAGTATCCTATCAATTCATCAGTCAAGCAGGCGGCGATGTCGATATATTTTCCCTTAAGCTTACCGTACTTTACGGTATCAAAGGCTTAGCCGCCTACGCCTTCCACGCCCTAGAATTAGGTCAAGAAGACAATAATCTTTACGCATTTTGTAGCGAAGCATTAGTCGCCCTCGATAACCCAAAACTTACTTTAAATGACTGGGTAAATCTGGCATTAAAAGTGGGAGAAGTCAACTTTCGGGCGATGGAACTCCTCGATAGCGGCCATACAGAAACATACGGTCATCCCGTGCCCACAGTTGTGCCTCTAAACCCCAAAAAAGGCAAATGTATTCTAGTCTCCGGTCACGATATCCAACAACTCGCCGCCGTCCTCGAACAAACCAAAAATACAGGCATTAACATCTATACTCACGGGGAATTATTACCAGCACACGGCTACCCAGAATTAAAGCAAAAATATCCCCATTTCTACGGTCATTATGGCACTGCTTGGCAAAATCAAACCAAAGATTTCGCTAAATTTCCCGGCGCAATTATCCTCACAACTAATTGCCTCATGCCACCCCATGATAATTACCAACAGAAATTATTTACTCTTGGCCCCGTAAATTGGCCCGGTGTCATTCACTTATCAGCACAAGAAATCATCGCTGACTTTAGCCCAGCAATTGAAAAAGCTTTAGAATTACCCGGATTTACCCAAGATGAAGAACCCCGCGAAGTAATGACAGGTTTTGCCCGGAAGGCGGTGTTAAATTTGGCTGGTGATGTGATTGAATTAGTTAAGCAGGGAAAAATTCAGCACTTTTTTCTAGTAGGAGGATGCGACGGTGCGAAACCAGACCGCAATTACTACACAGAATTTGTGGAAAAAGTACCTAAAGATTGTATTGTCTTAACTCTTGCCTGTGGTAAGTTCCGCTTTTTCGATCAAAAATTGGGATTCATCGGTGAAATTCCTCGCTTAATGGATGTAGGTCAATGTAATGATGCTTATTCCGCCATTCAAATTGCATTAGGTTTAGCTAATGCCTTGGATATGGGAGTGAATGAGTTACCGTTATCAATGATTCTTTCTTGGTACGAACAAAAAGCGGTTGCAGTTTTACTAACCCTGCTTTATTTAGGGATTCAAGATATCCGTTTAGGGCCAACTTTACCAGCCTTTATCTCCCCAAATGTGTTTAAGTTGCTGTCAGAAAAGTATAATTTGAAAGCGATTACAACACCTGATGAAGATTTAGCTGCTTGTCTGGCTTAACTGTCTTGTTTCCGAAAGAAACCACATTTATAGACTACCCTCAGCCTTATCCCTACATCTCTCTAACCCTCCCCTAATAGGGGCGGGCTGTTCCATTGCTGCCCCAAAATTTGTTTTGCCTCTCCCCCAACCCCTCGACTGCAAGGAGAGGGGAGAATAATTCTTAACTATTAATTCTCTTTGAGTTTAATAGTATTAATTACTCCCCCTTCCCTTGCAGGGAAGGGGACTAGGGGGTTATGTCTTTCAATAGAGGGAAAAAAAGGATCTTAAAGAAAATGGTGCAAAAAGTGAGGTACACTGAAGAGTTGCGTGTTTAATATGCGGCTTGCAAAAAATCCACAGCCCGCGCAGGTGGACTTCAATAGTCTAGTCGCGATTTCAATCGCCCAGATATTCTTGCAAGCAATCTAATAGTTGTACCCTAATGGGTGGAGATAAAAACTTTGGGAATAGAGTTACGCAGCTACGTATTTCTAGACAGCTTACAGCCGCAACACGCGGCTTATATTGGCACTGTAGCCGCCGGGTTTTTACCATTACCAGGAGATGCGTCGCTGTGGATAGAAATATCACCAGGGATTGAAATTAATAAGATTACAGATATCGCTCTGAAATCTGCTTCCGTGCGCCCTGGAGTACAAGTTGTAGAAAGGCTTTATGGTCTTTTAGAGGTTCATTCTAGCCGCCAAGGAGAAACGCGGGCCGCTGGTAAGGCAATTTTGGAGGCTTTGGGAGTTCGGAGGGAGGAATGTATTAAACCGCGAGTAATTTCTAGCCAAATTATCCGCAATATTGATGCTCACCAAACACAATTAATCAACCGCACGCGGCGGGGACAATTGCTATTAGCAGGGCAAACGCTTTATGTATTTGAAGTAGAACCGGCTGCTTATGCGGCATTAGCTGCAAATGAGGCAGAAAAGGCGGCTTCAATTAATATATTAGAAGTTCAGGCTGTCGGCAGTTTCGGAAGACTTTATTTAGGGGGAGAAGAACGGGATATTTTGGCTGGTTCTAGTGCAGCGCGAGTTGCTATTGAAAGCGTAGCTGGTCGCGATAGTTCTGGTTTTGGGCGGAATGAATAGGTTGATTTTAAACTTTTAATTGTGGAGTTGGGATTTAATTTATTATGGCAAATACAGAGCATTTAGCACTGCTAAAACAGGGTGTCAATCGATGGATTGATTGGCGAAATCGCAACGGGAATATAGAACCAGATTTGAGCGAATCCAACCTCAGAGAGTTTAATTTAAAAGGCATTGATTTTGTTGGAGTAAACCTTTTTAGGGCGAATTTAAGCAATGTAAAATTAATGGGTGCTAACCTGAAAGATGCGAACCTGAGTCTAGCGAACCTTTCATTTGCAGAATTAATTGATGCTAGTTTAATTGCAGCTAATTTGACAGGTGCTAACCTCCAATTAACTGACCTCGGAGGAGCAGATTTGAACGCTGCCAATTTAATCGGTGCTGACATGAGCGGTGCTAATTTGAGAGGAGCAGATTTGGGTGAGGCTAATTTAACTGGAACGGTAATGATGAAGGTTTACTTGATAGGAGCTAACCTTAGTAATGCCAATCTTACTCAAGCTAATCTCTATGAAGCTGAACTGGTAGACGCACACCTTTATCGGGCGAATTTATATAAAGCTAATTTGAGTGGCGCTCACTTAAATGGAGCTTATCTTTTCCGAGCTAATCTGAGTTTTGCTGACTTGAGCGGGACGGATTTTAGATGGACAAATTTGAGTAAAGTTGACTTCACAGGCGCTAATTTGATGGGGGCTAATCTCAGAGGTGCTAATATGGCGGGAGTGAATCTAAATGATGTTAACTTGCAAGGCGCAACTATGCCGGATGGCACAATTCACGACTAGCAATTTTGAATTTTGGATTCCCTAAATACCAAGAGATGAGCGAGGGTAATTTACGCAGTAAATTCTTTGAATATAACGCGATTGCGTCCATCGTTTTTGGCTTCTTGGATTGCTGTATCTGCTGCTCTAAGTAGTTCTCCTGGTAATACATTAATGTCAGGAATAGTCGTGCTTACACCCAAACTAAGTGTAACAAACTTGGATAATACAAACCTAGACAAGTTAGGAGATTCATTAAAAATTTGCAAAGCGTTGACTTCTGAGCGTATTTTTTCAGCAATCTCAATTGCATTAGTTGCATCAGTATTAGGTAAAATTATCCAGAATTCGTCTCCTCCGCATCTTGCTGTTACTGATATATCAACGAAACTGCTAGCAGTATCTCGAATGTTTTTAGCAATCTGACATATACAATCATCGCCGATGCTGTGTCCATAATGATCGTTATAGGTTTTGAGGCAGTCAATATCACAATAAATCATAGATATTGGCTTTTGTTCTAGTGCTAGGTGTTGCCACTGTTCCTCAAGATATTTCTCGAATTGTTTCCTGTTCGTTATCTGAGTTAGAGGATCTATACCTTGATTTTTGTCGTCATTCATTGTCATTTCTCCTGTTAACTTTAAAAAAGTTGGGTGGTTAATTTAAGAAGGAACTGTCAAAGATGCACCGTTATCTGAAGCTTTTAACTTAAGTAAAAAAGGCACAGCTTTTTCTACCCAATTTTGCACAGATGTATAACTCGCAGCCTCTTCACCGAAACAAATTTCCAGCATTTCAGTGTGAATAATGCCAGGATTTAGGGGAATTGCTGCCATGCCTTCGGGCAATTCTTGAGCTAATGAGCGAGTAAGTCCTTCAATTGCCCATTTAGAAGCACAATAAGGGGCAACTTCTGGGGAAGTAGAGCGTCCCCAACCAGAACTAAAGTTGACAATAATGCCACTTTTTACTAAGAGCATAGCTGGGATAAAGTAGCGAATTACGTTAGCTACACCTTTAATATTCACATCAATCAAGTTGGAGAATTCCTCATTGCTTACCCGCCAAAGAGGTGTTAGGGGATTGATAATTGCTGCATTGTTAATTAGCAAATCGGGAGGCGGACAAGTTGCTAGCAATTGTTCGGCCCAAGATTTTACTTGAGATTCATTCGCGACATCTACGCAAGTGAAATGGTGAGGCAAACCATATTTTTCCTTGAGTTTTTCTACTGCTTCTGGAGAACGAGCGCACCCGCAAACAGTGTTACCTAATTCGATAAACTTTTCTGTCATGGCAAGACCAAGACCCCGACTTACACCCGTAATTACGATTATTTTTGTCATAATAAGTATTTGCTATTTTGAGATTTAGTTATAGAATACAGAATAGTAAGTAACTTGACCAGCAATTATGTCACGCTGTCCTCTGGGCAGTAAGGATACCGCCAAGATGGCGGCGTTACAAAGTGGTGCATAATTCTTATTGACAAATATACTAAAGGTGCAAAACATGGATGTTAAAGCAGCAGTCGCTTTCAGTGCAGGCAAACCACTGAGTATAGAAACTGTACAGCTTGAAGGGCCAAAAGAGGGCGAGGTGCTGGTGGAAATCAAGGCTACGGGAGTTTGCCACACTGACGCTTACACGCTTTCTGGTAACGATCCTGAAGGTTTATTTCCGGCTATTTTAGGCCATGAGGGAGCGGGAATTGTTGCAGAAATTGGGCCAGGTGTTACGAGCGTGAAAGTTGGCGATCGCGTCATTCCTCTCTACACTCCAGAATGCCGTAATTGTGAATACTGTCTTAGCAGAAAAACGAATCTTTGTCAAGCAATTCGCTCTACTCAAGGGCGCGGTCTGATGCCCGATGGTAGTAGTAGATTTTCAATTGACGGAGAAATGATTCATCACTACATGGGAACATCTACCTTTGCTAATTATACTGTATTGCCAGAAATTGCGGTAGCAAAAATTAGAGAAGATGCCCCTTTTGATAAAGTTTGTTTAATTGGTTGTGGCGTTACAACTGGTGTCGGTGCTGTTATTAATACCGCGAAAGTAGAACCAGGAGCGAATGTTATAGTTTTCGGTTTAGGCGGCGTGGGTTTGAATGTCATTCAAGGCGCTCGGATGGTGGGTGCGAACATGATTATAGGCGTAGATATCAATCCCGCTAAGCGAGAGCTAGCCGAGAAATTCGGGATGACGCACTATGTAAACCCTAAAGAAATTAAAGGTGATTTAGTCCCTTACTTAGTTGATTTAACTAAAGGCGGAGCCGACTATACTTTTGAATGTATCGGCAATATTAATGTCATGCGCCAAGCTTTAGAATGCTGTCATAAAGGTTGGGGAGTAAGTGTAATTGTTGGGGTGGCGGGAGCTGGTCAAGAAATTAGTACGCGACCGTTTCAGTTAGTAACTGGGCGGGTGTGGAAGGGGACGGCTTTTGGTGGTGCGAGGGGTCGGACTGACGTTCCTAAAATTGTTGATTGGTACATGGATGGTAAAATTAATATTGATGATTTAATTACTCAGGTGATGCCAGTGGAGCGGATTAATGAAGCTTTTGATTTGATGCACAAAGGTCAGTCAATTCGCACTATTATTACGTTTTGATCGATATCTTCTGACTCCTGATTTCTAATTTCTGATTTCTAACTTACA
Source organism: Kamptonema formosum PCC 6407 (assembly GCF_000332155.1). Classification (GTDB taxonomy): domain Bacteria; phylum Cyanobacteriota; class Cyanobacteriia; order Cyanobacteriales; family Microcoleaceae; genus Kamptonema; species Kamptonema formosum. The sequence goes on from NZ_KB235903.1 coordinate 1,609,928, forward strand.
TCAATCATTGGTATTATGTCTGACTCTCCTACATTGCAGAAAGAATATGCAAGTTTTGGCGGCAAAGTTGGTTTTTATAGCCATCATTCTCACAGTTGTAACAGTGAGATGAAGTTTGCAATTTATCAGCCACCGCAGGCTAAATCTCAGTCTGTACCAGTTCTCTATTTCCTATCTGGTTTAACCTGCACTGAAGAAAATTTTATGCTCAAAGCAGGGGCGCAACAATTTGCAGCTAAATATGGGTTAATACTGGTTGTTCCTGATACTAGCCCTCGCAATACTGGCATACCTGGCGAGGATGAAAGCTGGGATTTAGGTAGCGGTGCAGGTTTTTATGTTGATGCAACTGTGGAACCTTGGAAAGCGCACTATCAAATGTATAGTTATGTGGTTGAGGAGTTGCCTAATTTAATAGCAGAACATTTTCCAGTAATAGCTGAAAAACAGGGAATTTTTGGTCATTCTATGGGGGGTCATGGGGCGTTAATTTGTGCTTTAAAAAATCCCGAACGCTTCCTTTCTGTTTCAGCTTTTGCACCAATTGCTGCACCAACTCTTTCGGCTTGGGGTCAAAATATTTTCACTAATTATCTGGGCGATAATCAAGAGAAGTGGCAGGAGTATGATGCTAGCAAATTGATCCTAAAAGTACAGTATGGTCGCCCTATTCTGATTGACTGTGGTACGGCAGATCAATTTATAATTGATGGGCAATTGTTGCCAGATGTGTTTAGCGATGCTTGTGAAAAAGTGGGACAACCGCTAACTCTGCGGATGCAAGAAGGTTACGATCATAGCTATTATTTTATTGCAACTTTTATTGAAGATCATATTCGGCATCATGCGGCTGTTTTGTGGGGTGAAGTGTAAAAAAAGACTTAACCCTTCGGCAGCCTTCGCTAGGAGGAAAGGGGGAGAAAGAAAGAAAAGAAATTTCCCTTTTCCCTAGTAGGGGAAGGAGGTAGGGAGAGAGGTCTTTTTGGATAAACCCGATCATCGGCTCTCTCTTACAGGAGTTACGCACCCAACCAAAGAAACCGGGTTTTTCGACGAAAATACATTGTTGTTACCAACAGATTCTCTCAAAAACCCGGTTTCTGGAGCCATGAGCGTAAGTCCTATCTTATACTATTCTTGAGCTAGTTCTCCCGATAATTTAATTTTGTCTTGCCGCCGTTTCTTAGCATAAAGTTGAATGGTGGCTACCATCGCGATAATCAATCCCGCAACGGCAAAAACAGTAGCATTTACTGGCAAACTTCCCTTAAACACAGCTAACAAAACAATCAATACTAAAAGAATTGTTGGCGCTTCATTCAAAGCTCTAAATTGCTGACCAGTCCATTTACACTCATTAGCGGCTAATTTTTTTCTGAGTCGGCCGCAGTAAAAATGATAAGCTATTAAAAGCGCGACTAAAAGCAGTTTAAAATGTAGCCAACTATCTTTCAAAACATCAGGTTCAGTGGAAATCAGACCAATCGCCATTACCACTGTCACCGTCATTCCCGGCATGGTAATCAAGTGATAAAGACGTTTCTCCATAATCTCATACTGTTTTTTGAGAATTGTCTGGGCCGGTTCGGGTTCTTGATTAGCTTCAGCGTGGTAGACAAACAGCCGTACCAGATAAAACAGGCCTGCAAACCAAACGACAATGCCGATTAAGTGAAATGCCTTAAACCATAAATAAGCCATGATTTGTCTCCATAAAAAATAGTATTATCTCATATCTTGTCAATCAAAAACAAAAAACCCGTCTGCTGACGGGTATGGCTAAAGGAGTACGAGTTAGAAATTGCGCTGCATCTACCGTTTTTCGGAGGCAGGTTTAGTGGAACCTTGTTGTTGTTGGTGCTTGTCTTTTGAAGAACGCTGTCCGTCTGTGTTGATATCTAAACAGTAGGGGGAATTAATTTGATATTGATTAATGATTGTGAAACTTTAATGAGATGGTCACTGTTTTGGATAGGGTTTAACCTATTTCGGGCATTTGGGGGTGTGCGAGCATGGACGGTTGATGAATTGGTCTGGTGCGATCGCGTTTTAGGGTTTGGGTTTTTGTGGGAGTTTCAGTTTGGGTTTCGGTTTTACTTGTGTTGGTGTAGCCCCTCGCTGTAGGGCTAAATTAACTGGCTTTTCTATTTCGTTAGGGGGGGCGATCGCTTTTTTTTGAGGTTTTGATACTGTTTTTGAAGATGAAGTGCTATCCGTAGGAAAGCGAGGTTTATCCTCAACTTTTCTAATATCCAAGGGCGTAGGTAGCACTTTTCTATTCTTAAATTCCTCAAGTTTCATATAATTAGGTGCTTCTGAAGGTGAATCGCACCGTAACATCGCTAACAACATCTCAATTCGTGGTATTTGTCTCAGATGCTCGAGCAGTTGTCTGTTGTGTTTGTCTGGATAATCATTTTCGCTAATGCGATCGAGGACATACTTTTCAAATTCACTGATACAGTACTTTTCAAATTCACTGATACAGTTTGTTTCTGATTGAGTAACTTCATCTTGCTCTTTGTCATCTTGTGACCATCCATCACCATTAAATAATTGACTGTACCGTGCGGTGCGATCGCTCAAATGCAATTCATAGTCAATCTTCACCGCACCCATCCCCAACGGTTTACCCATACCCAAGGAAAAACAATATTTTTCTCCTTGTTTACCTGTTTGGAGAATTTCTGATTTATCGCTGCTGAGACTCAACACCCACAGCAGCGCACCCAGTTCAACGTTACTGAGATTTTCAAAGTAGATAGTAAAAGTAAACTCAATTTCTGGATCGAGCGGTTTAATTAAGCTAGTTTGAGTATCTGAGTTTTCGGGAACTTCAATTTTACAGGGTTTGTGCCAGTACAGTTTATGTCCTCGAATAACAGTTTCTCCTGCTTCTGTATCAGTTGGAGGCTGACTAGCATAGTGTTTTAACTTGTTCTGGCGAGCTTCAGTTTCATTAGGTTGAACCAGATAATGCTGAAATGTAGTAGGTTTTGGGCTAGAAAGCAGGATTTGTTCAGGATTTTTATCTAGACTTGGTTTTACTTTTTCCTCTTGATTGGGATTAAGTGTACCATCACTAATGAATACTCGACCCGCACCAGTTTTTACTCTCGGTTCTTTACCATTGACATAGCCGAAAATAGCTTCAGCAATATCTGTACGCGAAGCATCTCTCAATTTAGGAGGTACAAATTTTAATGGAGAATGCTCGTATGGTAAACGGAACATCTGCGCTCGTCCAAAAAAGCGAACAGCCTCTCCATCATCATTGAGTAAGAAAAACACAGGTTCTCCATCTCGAAGATATCCATCCTGCTGGCGACAAGCACGAGACGGCTTATCTTTAGAATAGGCATCCTTCTGCCACTTGGTTATTTGGTCATCATCTTGAAAACGCCTGACCATTTCCTCAGTCACTGAATACTCTTTTAACTTTTCATCTAAAAAAACAAACTCTAGATGCTTATGCTGCATATCTCCCGTTATTACAAGCGTTCCCTTCTGTAATTCTGGTGCAGGAGTAAAACTAGCAGAGTGAACTTCACGAAAGCGTAAGTAAAGATCGGGATGGCGCTGTCTGCCATTACTATTGATTTGCTGAGGGAAAAAGTAATCTTGTTCCGAAGAGTCAATGTCTACATAGATAATTTGATACTGGTATGTCCAGCTTGGCGCTTTTCCAGGCCCAGAGCCTTGATAGAGTGGTTTAGTTGGAAGATTAGGCTGATTAGGGAGGTTAGGAATAACTCTTTTAGTAGGATGTCTATCAATTCGTCCATAGCCACATTCTTCAATAACGTAATAATTCCCATGCTTGCGTAAAAAACCTGCATGAGCTTTAGCTCTGTGACAATCTGCTCTAGAGTGAGATGAATTTTGTACTTTCCCAAGATCATCGACAAAGTTAGCATGATAAATATCTTTTAAAGCCGGATCGCCAAGTGAACGATAGAATAGTTTATTTTCAGTTACGCGATCGATTTTACTAAAACTCACAATTTCAACTAGAGTTCTTAACATTCCTCGTATGCTGCTACCAGGGATAAGTAATTGCTGAGTTGCTGGATTAATAAAAAAATTAGATCTTTTATTCTTTATCTCTTCTGATAATTCTTTAAAAGCTTTTTCACTATGTTCTGCAAAATCCTCTGGGTTCCAACCACAACGAGTGTAAAGTTTAGATTTCGTTGTTAAAGTGCATTCAATCCTGCCAGTATGCCGATCTAAATGGTAGCGATCGCCATCAGGTAAAGCTTCTGCTTCAACAACCTTTTCTGGTAATTCCACAAAGTTGTAGGGCGCTCTGGCTCTACGTTGCGGATCGGTAATATTATCAATATGCTTAGGACTCATTTATTGCTCCTCCCAGTATTTTTTAGATAGTACATCTGTTTCAGTATCAAATTGCCATGTATCAGGAAACTCAGTTTGCTTATACTCAAATCGAACACTCTCTAAAGCATTAGCACAAACTTTAGCTAATATTTCTACTAGATAAGGTTTGAGACTAGGGGATTCTTCTAATAAATCTCGAATTTGTCGCCGTTGTTCGATAATCGTTAATTCCCATCCATTAAAATTTTCAGGACTATTGACATACATTCGCTTAAGAATATGAGTCAGCAGTACCGTCAATCTATTTTTTAATTCCCGGCGATCGCTTCTTCCCAAACTCTCTACCTCCTCAATCAAATTATCAAAATCAAGATTATCTATATCTCGCCTTCTGAGTTTAGCCGCCGTATCTTCACACCACGCCACAAAATCTTGTTCATAAAGAGTATCAGTTTTTGGTATCACTTTAGTCATTTTCTTCCTCCTTCGTTGTTAAATCAACAAGACGACTCAAATAAATTCTTGCCACTCCACTATCATCATAATCAATATAATGACGAACTTGTAAACGAATCGGACGATGTAGGTTATTTTTGTCTTGGCTAAAGGAAATATTCATTAAAGGAACACCATGTTTCAAACCTTGTGAACCATCTGACACTAATGTAAAACCGTTCTTCTCTTCTTCCTTTTGCGTTCCCCAAAGGATTTGAGATTCATCAGGTTCTAAACAACGTTCTGGGTTATTATCATCTTTGATTAGACGTGCTTTCCAGTTGTCTTGCCCAATTTTCCAAAGCATCACCTCAGCATTTTTACTAAATACACGGCATTGCTGGAGTGTGCAAAGACGCAACTTAGCCAACTGGGGAAATACATCTCCAGAATTGACTAAGTTGTTATTGTCAAAATGTCCCCAAATAACACCATCATCAGCATGAGCTAGAAGATATTTTAATTGATAATATCTAGCTTTTTGTTCTAACCATTTTCCTAAATCAGAAATATATTGAGCATCTTCAATGGATTCGCAATGGGGTTTAGTCATTTTTATTCACCTCCTATTTAGTGTATTTAACTAACTTTTTAACATGATTTTCTAAGTCTTGGCGATCGCTACCTGTAATCTCTAAAGAGTTTTTACTTAAGTCATGTTGAGCAATTTTCCATGACTTTTGCTCTTTTGTCCACATTAAGGTTGCTTCTTTTCCTTGTAACCTTCCTCTACCGACGCTACTAGAACCTCCTACTGGTAAATCTTGTGTCCACAAATCTTTAAGTAGTAGTAACAGTAAGCCTATTTCGTGTTGTTCAGGGTTTCGTAGTTCTATTTCTAACTGTAGGTTTTCATCACCCTTGCCAAAAATAGGTTGTTCTTGAAATAAAGCACCGTGATAAGCACCGCCAGTAAAGCGATCGATCGCAATCCGAGTTTGTACTAAGTCAGTGGTATCCTTGATAACACTTTCATGGACAATTAGACGACTTGCTTTAGCTTCCTTAGTTTTGTCCTCACTAAAATCTGGCCCAAATATTTCATCTATAATTGTTGTGGGTTTTTCCAGAGTATTGACAATCCGTTCGGCTCGATGGCGTAAAACTCCTGCTAAACTTGTACCAGATAATACAGATTCATCTTTACCATAACGTTTTGATTTTAAATGAACCACATCAGGTGCGCGTCCTGTTGCAGCTTGACCTGAGCGAATAAGTAAGGGACTGGCGAGGGTAAATGTGGCGTTGATGGTAAAGCGATCGCGCTTATCCTCTTTCTCATCTAATACTACACCCAAAGCATCAGCGATTTTGTTGGTAATCACAGGTAGCTTGTTGGTACATTCGCGATCGAATAGTAACCATGCCATGCGATCGCCTGAATCTTCCAGATTAAAGCTCCAAACCTGCCACTCTTTGACATGACAGCGACCAAAACCCCGCCGTTTTTTCATGCCAAGGCTGATTTCACCACTTTTTAAATCCTTTTGATCTTCAGAACAATTCTGATCTTGTTTCCGTTCTAAGCCTTGGAGTGCGATCGCCAAAGATTTAAGCAATGTAGCTTTGTTTTTATATCGGTATGCTAACCATTTAAATAAAAATGTATGGAAACTACTGGTTTTTAGTAACGGCCTTTCTCTACCAATAACCTTAATTAGTGTAATTTCTCTATCTTCTTTCTCAATCAACAATTCCAAACTCAGAGAAAATTTTGTACCCGCTTGCAGTAACTCTAAGTCATACTTAGCTCTAGCTTCAGGATCGACAGTACGAGTAATGCTATTGATTTTTACTCCATCTCGTAATTCTATTTTGGGAACCTGACTACTAATTGAATCATTGATAATCAGAGGACTTTGATCGCCATCGTCATCTTCAGATATTCCCCCGAATAGAGAAGTAGAGAGGCTGTTATTTTGTTCATCTTGCCTATAGCCATGTTCATGCTCATGCACATAATTTCTCAATGCACCCGCAACAGATGTACCCGTGAGTAGAGCATGAGAACTAATACTGTCTCGTACTAACATCATATCAGTGGGGCCATCTGGATCACCATTTCCTAAACAGGTGGGAGTATCTAGTATCAAAGTTCCTCGAATAATAATTCTTTCTATAATATGGCGTTGATTTCTTTTCAATCGTTCGTTACTCATTAGGTTTCTCCTTAGTTGCATTTTTAGCGATCGCCATGATGAGCCGTAGGGTGTATTCTAGTGCTAATTCATCAATTAAAATTGCTGGCTCATTAGCGACCGCAAAAGGTTCTAAATAACTCTCAATCCAACTTTTAGGATGGTTTAACCAATCTTTTATTTTCTGGTTTAATATCTGACCATCTACTTTTGTGCGCTCGTACTTAGTACGAGCATTTGAGGGAAGATTGTCTAAAAGAAGATCGAGAGGTTGACGAGAATTAATATCTAGAGATTGTCTAGTTACGATTATCAACCGAGATAACTGACTATTAGTTATACGATTCGGGTTCAGCTTAAAATATTCTACTCGATCAAGAAGTAATCCCTCTAACTTTTTGCATAATATTCGTTCCGCCATCTGGCGTGCTAAAATATGAGACTCTTCAACTTTCAGTAGAGGTTGATTTCGTGGGTAATATTTCTTAGATTCTGGTTTCTTGGCTGTAAATTGATTGTTTGCCACACGCCAATTAATTGTTACTCGACCAAACCCTTCTACTCTTCTTTCCCCAATACCTGTTGTTTCTAATTGGCGAATTTGCTCGGCGGTAACTAACACACCTTCATAAACAAATACGCTACCTGCTTTCACAGCTATTACTTGGGGTAAAGGTAGTCCCCATTTTCGGTTAAAGCCACCAACAAACACACTATCCATGTAGGTTTTATATTTATTCAGTAAAGGTTCCAATTCTTCAGATTTTTTTTCTAAAAACTCTGCGATCAACTGAGTTGGTGAAAGAGCAGCATATTGTCCCCAATCATCACGAATAATCAGATCGCTAAGAAGGGTAATTATGAGATTTTCGCTAGTTCTGTTTTCAGATGAGTTTCTTATTTCACTCCAATTACCATTAATTTGAACGTCAGTAATCTTGACATGACCATAACCAGCACTTCTAGATCCACCCAGCCAAATATCAGAAATATTTAGCAATTCTTGAATTGTTTTTTCGTCAACTTCCTCATACACAATAACTCCTTGAAAAGTTTGTCCTACATCTATAGCATCGTACCGGAATATCTCACCATCTCTTTCTTCTATAACTTGCCGAGTTGCAGGATCTAATTTATCTGAAGCTGAACGACCTTTACGACGATCGCGTAAATTATGAATGTTTATCCGGCGATCCACACTGTATAACCTAATATTTTTTCCATCTTCTACCCAAAACGGTTCGTTTAGAGATTTAGGAGATTGTAAATCATCATTATCTTTAGACACGCTCCAGTCATATACATCTATTTTGTCTTTTGTGTCTTTGAATTCATTGCCTTTTTCTTTACGCCAAGACAGTAAAGTAGGCAGCGATCGCCAACCTTCCTGACTGTTAGGATAAGCGTTTAAATAACGAGTATTCCCATCAAAAAATAAACGCCTAGAAGTTTCATCAGCCAAAATATCTATACGTTGTTTTCCAGGTAGCTTCAAATACCGACCAATCAACGCACCTCGAATCATGCTGCCTGGAATGTAAGGATAGGATACATCACTGTTTGGATCGCCTTGAAAAGAAGTGGCAAGTAGAGGTTGTTCTGTTTTCAATAAAAAAGTAATTACTTTCATTCCTCGCACCTTAAAGTGTTCCAAAATACTGAACAAAATCCTTAGTAATATTTTGATCGTCAGGGTTTAATAACTGACCCTCGATGTGTCCCAGTCCTCGATTTCTGTTACTTCCCAATCGTCGGAGTGCTAAGGTTCCAACAGATAACAAAGTTAAAGCATCTCGACCTGGTTGTACTTCAAAACTTAAGTTTGCCGTAAATTCTAATTCGCGCAACACTACACGAGCAGAACGTAACGTTGTTTCATCGGCTACTCCAGTTTTTGAATCGATCGCAGTTTGGCGACGAATAGTTGTCAGAGATTCCAGAATATCAACCCGCATTAATTTGTTGTCCAGTCGCTTTAATTGGTATGCCACTGCTTGCCGCAAATCCTCTGGTAAACAAGCATCGCCAACTTGCATTTGAGAACTTGTTTCAAGGGTACTTCCAGGTTTACCAAATAGCTTGCAAGCGACTGATTCCCAATCTCTACAGACGTTATGAGGAGATAACACAGCAATTAAATTATCGCATTCCTCACTCAGCAATCCTTTTAAAGTTCGTCCTCGAAGATAAGGGAATCCAGAGGAATCATGTTCAACTTCTTGATCGACTAAACCTGCTACACCATCGCCTCGTCCAAAAGTTGTATCACTCAGCAGCTTGATTTTCAGCTTGTAAACAATCATCTGACACTCCTTTATTTAATGGGAAATAAAAATCCATTGCTTCAATTGCATCAAAATATCCGCAATGTTCTTCTGTCCAACCAGTTTCTCTTAAAACAATTTCATCACCGCCTTTCATCAAAGGTAAGCGATCAATCCGATAAGCTTTCAGAAAGTGCTTAGTTGCTGGCTGGCCTTCTCGCAACTTTTCTCTAAGAGCAAGAATTTTGTTTTTTCGCTCTTTCCATTCTTGGCATTCTTTCTCATCTCTGTTACTGTTGAAACATTCAACAGTATTGATAAAGTTAGACCAATTACGCCACTCATTTTCTTCTTCTTGAAGCAGAACCGGACGCATTGTTAATTCCCCTGTAGAAACTTGATATTCTCGTTGGCGAATATCTCCAATTGTTCCAAATAGACCACTTGCGGCAATATGCCAATCAATTCCTGAAAACTCTTTTGCCCATTGTTGCTTTTGTTCTCTAACAAATTCTTTAGTATTGTTACACAAAGCCTCGCTCAAAGAATAAGCTCTTGCAAACGGGTAGTGAGATTTAACAATACAAACTCCTGCACAAGCTCTCATCTGTTTACCATCAGCTAATAGTGGTTTTTGCAATGCTTGTAAATAGATTGTTGCTAATGCTAGTCCTAGCCTACCATCGCAAACAAAAGTAACATCATCACCACCATAAACAAGGGGGCGAAATGGTAAGTAATGTTTTCCATCTTGAGTAAAGATAGAAAATCTTCCCATGACTTTACCATCTGAATGTATTGAGTTAATAAGAACATTCACAACTTTTTTAACTGCTGCCAAACTTGCTTTGTTAACAGAGTTAGAAAGTCCGCGCATTCGGTTCACATAATCGGAGTTGTCGCGACTATCCTTGCCATACTCTTTGAAACGCTCTCCCATGCCATTTCCATCAGCATGAATCACTGCATAATAGCTGCTTTCACCTCTGGAACGACCTAAATGATCCATGCGGTAGGGAAATTGATAATCTGTCTGGTGTAAAACATCTGCAAATCTTTTTTTGAGAGCTTGATTAGCAGGTTCACCATGTTTTGATGAAACGACTTTCAATTTTGCTTCAGTTTCTCTAGAAACCAGACAGATATCTTCCCGATCAATGTCTTTAATATACCCTTCATTAGTATTAACAGCAGGTAACTGAGTCGAGTTACAAAGTGCTGTAACTCCTAAACCTAGTAAAGGTGCTGATGGGATTCTGGCTCTTTTTTGCTTCTCTAATTCTTCAATGTGAAGTTTTTCGACCTTTTCGTACAAACAATCATTATCCCAATTAAACTCACAATGAGCCACAACAATATTTAGCCCTGGTGCGTGTTCTAGAATTTGCATACTTAACTTACGAGTAAAGTCTTTAGCAATATCTATAGACTTGAACAACAACATGGCATTACCACCACCCGCATAGACTAATTCTGCATTTAATCCACTATTTTTTATGGGTTCTTGTTGTCTATTTTTAGGTACTCCTAATTCTTCGAGCTTTTTCTTTACCCAGTCATCTGTACTGGGATCTAAATCTCCTGTTGCTTGACTAATAAGATAGGAAGCCCCAATATTTTCTCGCAAGCGATTAGTATTGAAGATATAAGATTGAATCCCCGTAGTATCAAGGATTGTCACTACATACTCACTCATGCTTTAGCCTCCTGTTCTATACCATCAACCCAAGCTAAAATTTCATCACCGATATTTGCTAAATCCTTGCGCCCAAAAACTTTAACTTTTGGATCGCGGGTTCCAAATCTAGCTAGTTCATCTTCAATCTCCTGCGGAGCATCGTAACAGCAGACTAAAGCAACTCGTGCTTCATCACCGCCTAACTCTTTAGCCCGCAAAGAAGCCTCAAATAGCTTTTCTTTACAGTCTGCTTTCTTGCTTTTGGCAGTGCAGGATATCGCAAATAGTTGATAGCGCTTAATAAAGGCGACATCAAATTCAAATTTTGCATCCGCTGCTTTATTATTCGTATTCATCTTGTTTTTATCTTCAACTATATTGAAAGACATTTGAATATCTTCTTTACGAACACCAATGTCATCAGAGATCATCTGAATTTTCTTCAAAGCATAACTTTCTAGCCAAGTACCGTTGAGCCATGTATGGAATTCCTTAAAATCACTAAACCCCTCTGCTTTGGCTTTATCTTTAAGTGATTTATTTGTAGGTAAATCTAAACATTCACCTAAAAGATTACCAACGGCTGGAAATAAAATTTGTAAGTCTGCAATCGGAGTTAGCTTGTTGCACCACTCTTTCCACTTCTTCTCCGAGTCTTGATTTTCGTGAAGTTTAGCAATTTCTACTGCTAAATCTTGTAAGTAGGGTTTAAGACGAGGGGGAAAGTTTGTGAGCAAATATTTACCATGCAAGGTAAAAAGCTCTTCAAGAGAAATTTGGAGCGGCACATCATAAGCAACAGGTTTTTGGTTGCCTTGATTAATCCACATTTTCAGTCGTCGTGGATCGAGATAGCTAAAAATAGCGTCAGGTTTTAGCTCCTGAATTGCTCGATAAGCGTGAACTGCCATTGCTTTAGTTCCGCCTGTGTAGTTTAAACCAACCTTGCCTTCTTTCGCTGACTCCTCAACCCGCTTCTTAATAATGTCGTAAATTTCTTGGGCATCAGATTCATTATTGCTGAGATCGACAGGCTGGCATTTTATATCAAGCTTATGCAGTCCATCTTCTCCTTGTAAGCGATCTTTTTGAAATATTGTGTTCTTGGTAAATACTAGATAGGCTGTACCACCTTCTTTAAGTAACGTTCGAGCTGCGAGATAATTCGGCAAAGGATTCTCCCCAATTAGTAAAAATAGATGATCGACTTGATGATCTTCCCAATCTAACAGATTGTTACTGTTCATAGATTCCTCCAACTTTAGTAAATTATAACAATTACTCAGACTACAGAAAGCGATCGCGCCCCCTCACCCCCCATCACTCAACCCCACCAAAACCCTTGCCAAAACCTCCACCATCGCACGCTGCGAAACATCCTCCCCTCGCTCCAAATAATGAACGCTCCCCCTCAGTATAGGAGACTCACATTCGATCGCATCAAACTTCCCATGATAATCACTATGAATAATCGCAATAACTTTCAAATTTAGCTCCCCATAAAACCCTTCCCACTCCCCAACTTTAGCCCTATCCCCCGCTAAAATAACCGCATGAGTTGCATATTGCATAATCAAACGATTCTTTCCATCAATCCTTCCCCCAACATCAATTAGAGTTAAAGGTAAACTCGCATTCTTCACATCTAAAGCCTTATTTTCAGCAAAAGCCCAAGTTAATTTAGTTTTATATTCCCTCTTTAACCGTGCAGCTAAATCGGGGTTATTCCGAACTGCTTCCGTATACCAAGAACCCTCACCATCGGGACAAGCAGTGATAAAATAAGGATAAGGTGCTTTTCCTACTCGATGTATAGCCATAATAGCCTGTTTCAACCCCTCCCTCAAACAAGACTTACCAGAATGAGGCGGCCCACAAAGCACAACTTTCATAACAGCAAATCTCACCTTAATTAATCAATCAAATCACCAACCTTGTAAGCTGGATTATGAGTAATACAGATTACGTATTTGCCAATTTTCGGATCGAAAACACTAATCGCTCCATAAATATGAGCCACCTTATGAGTCAAGACACAAGCAACAGGTAACGAGGCTGGGCCATTGATTTTCAGCAACACTCCCCCCTTCAATTCTCCCGTCTCCGTCATTTCCTCTAACCTCGCCGCCACATCCCTCACAATCTGGTCATTTTGCGCCGGTTCCCCAAAGTTTACTTTCATTACATCGCCTTCCAGCTCAATCTTGTAAGTAGTCATAAGTACCTCCTTTTCCACAATAAACCCATCATACACCCTACCTGGAAGCCTCTATTTCCAACTAAGGTTAAACTGAAATTAAATTTTTCCCTTAGCACTAATGTCAGACATCCTATTTCGCACGCAGCCCCACATTCCCCTACTGCAATGGTTGGCACGGGGGTCACTCAAACAAAACCTATTGCGGGCCATTCGTCTCTGGGTATGGCTTTCTACCCTCTATGGCGATCGCGCAACCTCCCTTGACCTCGATCGCCCCTTTACCTATTACAACTGGCGCGATGCCTTTTTTACTCCCAGCCATCCCAAAGGCGAAGCCATTCCCCACCTACACGATCGCCATTGTCCCTGTGCAAAAACTACCGCCGACTGGTTGTTTAATAACCAGCTTTCAGCAACTCAGTGGCGACAAGCCTTATTAGCCCACGATTCCGTACCTGACTTAGATCGAATATTATCCAAGCGATTGTTTGGTGTAACCCGGCGATCGCTTCAAGGAGATTTAGAAATCTTAACCGAATTAGGGTGGCTGGAATATCGACAGCAGCGCTATCATCGCGTCTCCCAATTTCCCCAATATCCAGAAGCAAACCATCAGGATTTAACACCCACAAAAAGTAGTCAATATCCCTTAAACTTCCTGCATCCAGAACTAGCAATTATTGCCCAAAACTCCAGAGAAATACGCGGTGTACAGCGATTTTTCTTGCACGTTGATTATGTGATTCCCAAACAAACTATCGATTTAGTCGAAGATTGGCAATATCAATTGTGTGAACTATGGGAAACTGACCCCATTCCCCCAATTCAATTACTTTATAACAGTGCCAGAATGGGGCAAACAGTTGAATGTATTGTTTATCCTGTTTGTATCTACTACGTACAACGCGCCGTTTATCTATGCGCCTTTGGACAAACACCTACCCAACAAGGCGAATGGTACAACTATCGACTAGATCGCATTGCCAAAATGCAAAGATTGGATTGGAACAATCCTCATCTTCCTGATTGCTTGCGTCAAGCTTACCCAGAAAAATTACCACAATCAGATGAAATCGAAGAGAAAATCGCCGAAGCTTGGGGTTTCGATTTCTACCTCGAACCCAAATTGATGCTATTACGATTCGATGGCGACTTTAACGATCGCTACATTCAAGGAACCTTTCGCCATGAAACCTTTCAACCTATAGGCTATCAACAAGCTATGGAATTGATTCAAAAACAAACTCCCAACCCAAAGCATTACCAGGAGTTATTAACAGTTCTTGGATCGCGATCGCCTGATGATGCTTACTATCGCGTTTATTACCGTGAGGGCGATACCAATGTTGGACTACGCTTGCGCTCTTGGCGACCCAAAGGCGAAGTGATTTTTCCTTGGGAACTGCGACATAGTTTGGCTCAAGAAGTAGCAGAAGAAGCTCGATTATACCTTAATTAATTGCACCATGAAATCAACGATGCTCACAGAAAACTTTGAATTAGCCTTAGTGTATGCCACTCGCTTACACGCCAAACAAGTTCGCAAAGTCGATGGCACGCCTTATATTGCCCACCTGCTTTCAGTAGCAGCGTTAATATTAGAAGCTGGAGGTAATGAAACAGAAGCCATCGCTGGCTTATTACATGACAGCTTGGAAGACCAAGGCGGCCCTCAAACTCAAGCAGAAATTAGTCAACAATTTGGTGTAGAAGTTCTGGAAATTATCAAAGGATGTACTGAATCAGAAGAACTTCCCAAGCCCCCTTGGATGGAACGCAAACAGCGCTATCTGGATCAATTACAAAATGCTTCACCATCCGTGCGATTAGTTTCTCTGGCAGATAAACTGCATAATGCTCGTTCTCTTTTGGCTTCCTTACATCAACATGGTGAGGAAGTCTGGGCTTATTTTCCCGTAGGAAAAGAGTCGAGTTTATGGTTTTATCAAGCGCTGCTACCCATTTATCGAACCACAAATCATAACTGGATGGTGCAGGAATTTGAGCGAGTATTATTCGAGTTGCAGAGCATTAGCTCGATTAACTAATACAGTGGCTCAAAATCATGTAACAGTAAGTAAGTAGAAGGAAGAAGGAAGAAAAATTTAGTTATCTAGGAGAGAAGGAAGAAAAATTTAGTTATCTAGGAGAGAAGTAAAAATGTTTATACAGTCAGCTTTTTAGCCATCCTTATCTTATGTTTAATTAGGTGAATTTACTTAATGGGACATAAATATAAATGTAGGGTGGGCGATCGCCAGGAAGATTAGCCCCATCGAGCCAACCAATGCGATCGCTACACTTACAAGCAAAGCACACTCCTTCTTTAGAAAGACGCAATCATGCGGCTGCCTTCTTAGCATTATAAAAAAGTTGACAGGCCGCAGTCCGAGCTGACTATCTAGAGCCTAAATATAAGCAAGCCTGGACAAGCGAGTGTACTCACTTAGGAGTTTAAATAGTTGTGGACAATTCGTTAACTCGACCCTTAGCGGTCGTAACAGGTGCTTCCAATGGCATCGGTTACGAACTCGCCAAACAGTTCGCCCAAAATAATTTCGATCTCTTAGTCACAGCTACCGGAGCCAGCATCAAGGAAGCAGCTCTTGCCTTTGAGCAACTCGGTGCCAAAGTTTTGACCGTAGAGGCAGACCTCGCTACCTATGACGGTGTGGAGACGCTCTACAGCAAAATTAAGGAAACAAACCGACCTGTAGAGGCGATCGCGCTCAATGCAGGTGTCGGTGTCGGGGGCGAGTTTATCAAAACCGACCTCAAGGACGAACTCAATCTCATTAACCTTAACGTTGTGTCCTCAGTCCATCTTGCCAAAAGGGTAGTCAAGGATATGGTCGAACGAGGTAATGGCAAAATCCTTTTTACTTCATCCATTGCCGCCCTTATGCCGGGCCCCTTCGAGGCAGTCTACGCGGCATCCAAGGCATTTCTGCACTCATTCTCAGAGGCGTTGCGAAACGAGTTGAAGGATACAGGTGTCAGCGTCACCGCGCTCATGCCAGGGCCGACTGATACCAACTTCTTCCACCGTGCGGATATGGACAGCACTAAGGCAGGTGCGGGCAAGAAGGACGATCCCGCAGAGGTTGCCAAGCAGGGTTTTCAGGCCTTGATGGCAGGCAAGGACGATATCATCGCGGGTTCGCTCAAGACCAAGATACAGGGGAATGTAAGTAAAGTCTTGCCCGATACCGTCAATGCCGAACAGCACCGCCAGCTTACTGAACCAGGTTCTGCTAACAAGTAATTTGCGCTCGATGACAGCAAGTGGCTGATTTATAGCTAGGGAAGAAGGGAAGAGAATCAAGGGTGGAAGCCATCAGCGAGTTTCCTAACTAGCAAGAAGGTTGCTATATCCCAACAACAAAGCCATCTGACACAGCTCGGCATTGGAGGCAAACTTACAAAGAAATGATTCCTGCCGAAGTAATTTAGTGCAAAACATTTATGCAAATTCATCATCTCAATTGTGGCTGTATGTGCCCCATTGGTGGGGCGCTTTTCGATGGCTTCAGTCGCAGCTTGAACGCTCACCTCGTCTGCCACTGTCTGCTCGTGGAAACCGATCGCGGACTTGTTTTAATTGATACCGGCTTCGGTTTACGCGATATCCAGTCCCCTTACTCCCGGCTCAGCCCGTTTTTCGTCCACTTTAATAACATCCAGTTCGATCGCAAATACACAGCGATTCATCAAATTGAGCAGCTCGGATTTGCGGCAAGCGATGTGCGCCATATTGTGCTAACTCACCTCGATTTCGATCATGCCGGTGGTCTAGAGGATTTCCCAGAAGCAACGGTACACATTATGCAGGCTGAAATGGATGCCGCCCAAGACCGGCACGGTTTGATCGCTAAAGGGCGGTATCGTCCGGGGCAATGGGATGAAGTCAAACACTGGAAATACTATTCAGCCAAGGGCGAACCTTGGTTTGGGTTTGAAGCTGTCCGCGATCTCGACGGATTGCCGCCGGAGATTCTCCTAATTCCGCTAGCCGGGCACACGCGAGGTCATGCAGGCGTGGCGATCGAGACCCAGGAGGGTTGGCTGCTGCACGCTGGGGACGCTTATTTCTATCGGCATGAGATGAATGCTAACCGACGCTGCACGCCAGGACTGCGGGCTTACCAGTGGATGATGGAAGTCGATCGCCAGGCTCGGCTTTTCAATCAAGACCGGCTGCAAGCATTATCGGTGCAGCGGAGTAAAGATGTGAGCCTGTTTTGCAGTCACGACGCTATTGAGTTGAAAGCATTCGCCGATCGCTCTCATAGCTCTGGAAACTAGAAATTTCTTCTCCTGTGTTTTGGTCAGTGATGCTGATGGTGCGATCGCC
This sequence comes from Kamptonema formosum PCC 6407, assembly GCF_000332155.1. Lineage (GTDB taxonomy): Bacteria > Cyanobacteriota > Cyanobacteriia > Cyanobacteriales > Microcoleaceae > Kamptonema > Kamptonema formosum. The sequence goes on from NZ_KB235903.1 coordinate 1,627,398, forward strand.
CCTCGGCGTGTCTCCGGCTTTTTTCTCCGCTACACTGCTTGGCTCTCCTTCTAAATTTCAAGGCAAAGGCATTGATATAACAAAGGTATTCTATGAAGATCCTTAAACTCCTACTATTTCTTACAGCCGTCGGTTTTCTCGGCACTGCTGTTTATGCCCAGTCTCAACCCGCCCAGATCGATCTGACAACCCTGCCCAAAGAGCAAACCCTGGGCGATATCGAACCTGTCGCCATCTTTAACGGCCCCATGCCTACAGGTGTTACTGTTTCCCAAAGCGGACGCATATTTGTGAACTTTCCCAAATGGGGCGATCGCGTAGATTACACTGTTGCCGAAGTCAGAAATGGTCAAACTGTTGCCTATCCGAATGCGGAAATGAATCGCCCCAACCCAAGCGACCCCTCAAAGTCGCTGCTTTCGGTTCAAAGTGTGGTAGTTGACCCGCGCGATCGCTTATGGATTTTAGATACTGGCAGCGTCAACTTTGCACCGGCTCCGCCTGGTGGAGCAAAATTGATCGGAGTCGATCTCAAGCAAAACCAGATTTTCAAAACCATTGTCTTTCCGCAAAATGTGGCATTGCCAACAACTTACCTGAACGATGTTCGCTTCGATCTGCGTCGAGGTAAGGCGGGAATGGCCTTCATCACTGACTCGTCCGATAAGGGGCCCAATGGAATTATTGTGGTTGACTTGGATTCGGGCAGAAGTTGGCGGCGGTTGAACGACCATCCTTCCACGAAAGCAGTCCCCAATTTTCTCCCCAGTGTGGAAGGGATGCCGATTATGAATCGCCAACCGGGTCAACCACCCAGTTCCATCAAGATAGGTGCCGACGGGATTGCAATTAGTGCTGATGGGAAGCAATTGTTCTACTGCCCGCTTGCCGGACGACGGCTCTACAGCGTGAGTGTCGATGCACTAGCGGATGAGCGGTTGTCTGACCAAGAGGTGGCAAAGACTGTGGTCGATCGCGGCGAGAAGGGAGGAGCTGCCGATGGCTTGGAGTCGGATGCTCAAAACCGCATTTACCTGACGAACTACGAACAGAATGCGATACAGCGTCGTTTGCCAGACGGCACGATCGAACGGCTGGTGCATGACCCGCGAGTGCTATGGCCTGACACCCTTTCAGTGGCGCAGGATGGTTATCTTTATTTCACGGCAAATCAACTCCATCGCCAAGCCAGGTATCACAACGGTCAGGATTTGCGGCAGAAACCCTACAGCCTGTTTCGAGTTCGGATTAACGCTCAACCTGTAGCACTGCGGTGAACTACCGTTTCACACTCAGAAGGTGAAGTCAAGCGTTTGCATTCCTGGCGATCGCGATCGTCTCTTCTCGGACTTACGCACGGACAACATCATTCTGTCATGGCGATCGTAGGGAAGCAATCTCAAACCTAGATTCTTGGTACTTCCTAAGTCCCGTCCTATAGTTTTTTGAAGGAGACATTTATGGGTATCAGCAGACGCGAGTTGTTAAAAGTGACATCGGCTTCAAGTTTAGTCGCAGCAGCGCTAGCAGCTTCAGAAGGGTTTTTCAAACCCGTGTTAGCTGAAGCTCAATCGGCTCCAGTAGACGCTCAAAATGAAGTTGCTCAAGATCCCAAAAGCAGAGAAATGAGTTACAGGACGCTAGGACGCACCGGAGAACGAGTATCTGCAATTGGCTTAGGAGGACACCATATCGGACGCATTCGAGAGGAGCAAGAAAGTATCAAGCTCATTCGCAGTGCGATCGATCGCGGCATCAACTTCATGGACAACTCCTGGGATTATCACAACGGACGCAGCCACCGATGGATGGGGCAAGCGCTCAAGGATGGCTATCGGCAAAAGGTGTTTCTGATGACAAAGATCGATGGTCGCACCAAGGGCGCTGCCATGATGCAGATAGACGAGTCACTTAAGGCATTGCAGACTGATTACATCGATCTGATGCAGCATCACGAAGTGATTAGGATGGAAGACCCCGATCGCATCTTTGCTTCTGGTGGGGCAATGGAAGCTGTGGTGGAAGCGCAGAAGGCGGGTAAGATTCGTTATATCGGCTTTACAGGACACAAAGACCCTTTGGTTCACCTGCGAATGCTGGAACTCGCCACTCAAAATAATTTCCATTTTGACGCGGTACAGATGCCGCTGAATGTGATGGATGGTCATTTTAGAAGTTTTGAGCAACAAGTTTTACCAGTGTTGGTGAAGAACCAAATCGGTGTCTTGGGGATGAAATCAATGGGCGATTCCTACGTACTGAGAAGCAATACAGTCACCCCCATTGAATGTCTTCACTATGCGATGAATTTGCCTACTTCGGTTGTGATTACTGGCATTGATAGTATGCAGCTTCTCGATCAAGCATTTGAGGCAGTTCGCACCTTTAAGCCAATGGATCGGGCACAAGTTACGGCGCTGCTGGATCGCACTCGTGAGGCGGCGACTAAAGGGCAATACGAACTTTATAAGACCAGTAACCAATTTGATAGTACAGCAATGAACCCATCGTGGCTGGGGTAATTGGTAATTGGTAATTGCTAATGGCTAATGGCTAATGGCTAATTGCTAATGGCTAATTGCTAATGGCTAATTGCTACCTTCCCCATCTTCCCCATCTCCCCCATCTTCCCCCATCCTCCCCCATCTCCCCCCATCTTCCCCCATCCTCCCCCATCTCCCCCTCTCTTCCCCTAGCCCCTAGCCCCTAGCCCCTAGCCCCTAATTATTGCCCATTCACAGGTAAGCTGATGATAAATGCTGTTCCATGTCCCAGAGTTGAAGCAACTTCGATCGCCCCACCATGCTTTTCTACGACGATTTGACGAGCGATAGTTAACCCTAATCCCGTCCCCTTCCCTACGCCTTTGGTCGTAAATAAATGGTCAAAGATTTGGGATTGCACGGCTTCGCTCATGCCCTTACCATTATCTTCAATGCGAACTAATACCTGATTGGCGATCGCTTCTGTCCGAATGGTAATTTGTTGAGGATGGGCGATAAGTTCCTCAAAGGAGCGAGTTTTTGCCATCTCGTCGAACATATCGATCGCGTTCGCCAAAATATTCATAAATACCTGGTTAAGCTGACCAGGGAAGCATTCTATTGGCGGTAATTCGCCATAGTCTTGAATCGTGGCGATCGCTGGACGTTGGTCATTAGCTTTGAGGCGATACTTGAGAATCAGCAAGGTGCTATCAATCCCTTCATGAAGATTAGCACTAACTTTGCGATCGGTATCGGCGCGGGAGAAAATGCGGAGACTGGTACTGATGCCTTTGATGCGATCGGTTGCACCTTTCATCGAGTTGAGTAACTTGGGTAAGTCATCACTGAGGAATTCTAGCTCAATGTCTTCAGCATTTTCTTCGATAAGTGCGACTGGGTGGGGATAATGTTGTTGACAGAAATGTTGAATCTTGATACAAAACTTTACATATCTAGATAGAGTAAGACTAACCAGGTAAAAAATTCAACAAAACATGAACTCCTCAAACCAATGAACAAAACTAATTTTCTGACACATACAAGCTTGAAGATAGCGAATTTTATCTAATAGTTTATTGCCCATTGTGGGGGATAGATATCAGTTGTAAAAAGCGTCACGCCTAATGCATAAAAATCTGCCCGGTAATCAATGCCTCGATTCATCCGCCCAGTTTGTTCCGGTGCGAGATAGGCGAGTGTACCTTCTAACCCATTGGGATTCTTAATTTCTTGGGTTTCTTTTGGTAATAAGGAGGAAATGCTAAAGTCAATAAGTTTAATTTGTTTCGATTTAGGATGAATCAGAATATTTGCAGGTTTGATGTCTTTGTGAATGACACGATGGTGGTGCAGATCGTGGAGGATATTAGTAATTTGTAGGGCGATCTCTAATACCTCTATTACTAAAAGTGCCTGATTATGAGCATAGTCTCGCAGTGACACTCCGCCAAAATCTTCCATTACCAGTGCATAGCTGTTACCATAAACTTCCAAGCTATTTAGTAATAAGTAGAAGGAAGAATGAAAAATACTTGTATATAAGTGCCAAAATTTAACCTTGAAAAGAATCACGCTCCTTCAGGACTTACGCACCAAACCAAAGAAACCGGGTTTTTGACGAAAATACTTCGCCCTTATCCACAGATTCTCTCAAAAACCCGGTTTCTGGAGCCATGAGCGTAAGTTCTAAGCAAGTTACAATTGAACTATAATTCAAAATTACTGCTTATAGGCTTGAGTTGACTCAACTATTTGAGGGGAGCCGTTAAGTTCAGAAATAAGTGTAGTGTTGATAGGTGATGTTGCAAGAAAGGGATGTTTAATACCTCCCTAAATACTGCCGGAGCGAGTACGATATAAAGGCAATAATTTAGGGTAAATATGTTAAAAATAGTTAGTAATTTTGCTGGAATAGAGAATATTTTTAATGCCAATTATCTAAATTATTGATACAAGCTGCATTGTTGAATTAACTTTAGAAGATCGACCTTCTACCTCTTGCCTCATATCAGTGACAAGTTTTGGGGGCTGATGATTTTGCCAGAATAAAAAAGTCCTGCTCCTCATAGGAGGGGCAGGGGGAGAGGAGAGATCAAAGTTGGTCTTCAGGCAAAATGGGGATGTTCCCCTGCTACCTGCACCATATCATCTACAACTCTCACAGTAAAAGTAGGAATTTTCACCGTTTCATCATCTAAACACTGCCCCGTCAGCAAGCTGAAGTTTTGCTTATAAATCGGTGAAGCCACCTTGAGGATACCATTGCGATCGCCCACAATTCCCCGCGACAAAACAAACGCCTTACTAAAGGGATCGTAATTAGCGATCGCATAAACATCAGCCCCATTGCCCACTCGAAAAACTGCCACCTGTTCGCCTTCTACCAAGGCACAAACTCCCGTATTAGGTGCGATCGCAGCCAGAGGACAGACATCTACCCATGTTGTAACATTATCGCGGACTGGCACTGCTTGAACCATTTTCTTTTCCTAATTATTGAGCGTGTAAACATTGAGTGTTTTGTAGGGGCAATCCCCCTGTGGTTGCCCCCAGATGTAGCTTGCAGAAGTCCTGTAACAGTTAACAGTTAACAGTTAACAGTTAACAGTTAACAATAAACATTTATTCCGCAATCGCAACCAGAGCTTTTTCAGAGTCGTAAGCAGGGCGTAATTGTCCCCGTTCCTCAACCCGGACAATACTCGGATCTGGCAGATCGGAATTTACAAAATGCTGGAATCGCTGCACCTTATTCGGATCTTCAATCGTCGTCTTCCATTCACATTGATAAGTGCTAACTAAGTGCGCCATCTGCGCTTCCAACTCAGCGCAAATACCAAGAGAATCCTCAATAATTACTTGCTGTAAATATTCTATTCCCCCTTCCAACTTATTGAACCAAGTTGCCGTCCGTTCCAGGCGATCCGCCGTGCGAATATAGAAAATCAAGAACCGATCCAGATATTTAATCAGCGTTTCCTTGTCAATATCTGCTGCTAACAAAACCGCGTGTTGCGGCCTCATTCCACCGTTACCGCAGACATACAAATTCCAGCCCTTTTCAGTCGCAATTATCCCAAAATCCTTACTTTGAGCTTCCGCACATTCGCGAGTACAACCAGAGACAGCAGACTTAAGTTTATGAGGCGATCGCAAACCCCGATAGCGCAATTCTACCTCAATCGCCAAACTCGTAGAATCCTGCACCCCAAAGCGACACCAAGTGCTACCCACGCAAGATTTTACAGTCCGAAGTGCCTTTCCGTAAGCGTGTCCAGACTCAAATCCTGCATCTATCAACCTCCGCCAAATATGCGGCAACTGATCCACACGAGCACCAAACAAATCTATCCGCTGTCCGCCAGTAATCTTAGTGTAAAGCCCAAATTCTTTGGCAACTTCCCCTAAAACAATGAGCTGATCTGGCATAATTTCTCCCCCCGGAACTCGCGGTACTACTGAATAAGTACCGTCCCGTTGAATATTTGCCAAATAGTAATCATTGGTATCTTGCAAACTAACGTGAGACAGAGCTAAAATATGCTCGTTCCAAGTAGAAGCCAGCATCGAACTCACAGCAGGCTTGCAAATTTCGCAACCCATTCCCTTACCATGTTTAGCAATCAAATCCTCAAAAGTTTTGATTTCTTGAGTCCTGACTAAATGATAGAGTTCTTGCCGAGAATAAGCGAAATGTTCGCAGAGGTGATTCTTCACCACTAGCCCCGCTTTCTTCATTTCTAGCTTAAGAATATCCGTCACCAACGGCACACAACCGCCGCAACCAGTACCAGCCTTAGTACATTTTTTAACGCTCGGAACGTCAGTTAAATTACCCTCGCGAATCGCTGTACAAATCTGACCTTTACTAACATTATTGCAAGAGCAAATTTGGGCAGAATCAGGTAAACTATCTACACCCATTCCCACAGCGGCAGGTTTACCTTCTCGCGGAGGCATTAACAAATCCTCTGGGTGCGGAGGTAAAGTAATTTGATTCTGTACAAATTGCAGTAGAGTTCCGTAAGCCGAAGCATCTCCGATCAGAATTCCACCCAAAAGCAGACTACCATCCTGATTTAAGACCAGCTTTTTATAGACTCCTTGAATGTTATCAATTACAGCAATTTCTCTAGCACCATCAGACTTAGCAAAAGCATCTCCAAAACTAGCAACATCCACTCCCAAAAGCTTGAGTTTTGTGGACATATCAGCACCAGTAAAAGTGCTGACTGCCTTTTTACTCAAAATATCAGCCGCCACACCTGCCATTGTATAGCCAGGAGCAACTAAACCGTAAATTCGATTTTGATAGAGGGCACATTCTCCTATGGCATAAATGTCAGGATCGGAGGTTTGACAATAATCATTAATGATAATTCCGCCGCGTTCACCTACTTCAATCCCACAACTTCTAGCAATTTCATCGCGGGGGCGAATTCCCGCAGAAAAAAGGATTGTATCTGTTTCCAACTCCGAACCGTCAGCAAACAGCATCTTAGTAACTTTGCCATCTTCACTGACAATTTCAGTGGTAGCTTTATTAGTGTGAACTGAAACTCCTAGTTCTTCTATTTTGTTGCGGAGAATCGCACCGCCAGCATCGTCAATTTGCACGGGCATCAGTCGCGGGGCAAACTCAACTACATGAGTTTTTAAACCCATATTTTTGAGGGCATTTGCTGCTTCCAAACCCAATAAACCGCCGCCAATTACTACCCCAACTTTACAGTTTTTGGCGTAAGCAGACATTCCCTCAAGGTCTTCAATTGTCCGGTATACAAATGTACCGTTAGCATTATTTCCCTTAATTGGCGGCACAAATGGATAGGAACCAGTAGCTAAAACAATTTTGTCGTAGGGAACTTCTAAACCATTAGCTGAAGTGACCGTTTTCTGTTCCCGGTTGATAGAAATTGCTTTATCGCCGATATGAATCTGAATGCCATTCTCTTGATAAAAACCTGGTTCAACTAGAGATAAATCTCCCGCAGTTTTACCCGAAAAGAAACTGCTGAGATTGACGCGATCGTAGGCAACACGGGGTTCTTCACAGAAAGTGATTAAGTTCCAGTCTTGCGTCGCTCCTTTGCTGACCATCAGCTCTAGGAACTTATGACCAACCATGCCATTACCGATAACAACGAGGTGCTTTTTAGCTGTCATTAGAATTTTTTAATGCTTATATCTCAGTCATCACCACTAGAGATATAAGGAATCCACTGGTTATTTTGTAGCTTATGTAACCAAATACCAATGACTTATGCAGTTATCGAATGATCCCGATTGTATTTTTGCATGATCCTCGACCAAAAAATGTAAAATTGCTGAGGGTCTATGTTTAAGCTACCACCAAGATCAAGCCGTTACCAAATTATGCTCCCATTCCCGAATACTGTTTCAAACCCTGTCGCCATAACCAACGATTCCACACAAAAAACACTATACCCCAACCCAACATTACTAATAACCCATGCCCTACATCTACAGGCAATCCTATCAAAATTGAAGCGGGGAAATGGACAAGATAGGGAAACGGTGTCCACAATACCACATTTCGGAAAGATTCAGGAAATACTTCTAGGGGGGCAATAATTCCTGAAAGAAATAGATAAACTAAAAACCAAACTTGTTCTATCGCGCCTGCTCTTTCTAGCCAAAAAGCAAATAATGCAAAGGTATATTGAATCACAAAGCGCAAACAAAAGGCAAGAAATGTTACTAATAAAAATAGTAAAATCCTGCCAAAACTAGGTATCCAGAAAGACTGTGGATACAAAGAAAAAAATAATAGTATTAATCCAAATATAAACGGTAAACGTGCAAATCTTTCGGAAATATGAGCGGCAAAATGATGCCAAACTGGATCTATAGGCTGCAATAACTTCGGGGATAATTTTCCTTCTACTACTTCTTTCTCAAACTCCCAAATTACCCAAACTACATTTGTTTGTCTGACGATAAAAGCAGCTAAAAAATAACGGGCAAAGTCTACTGGTTGTAGATTAAATTGGCCGTTTTGAGCTGCCTTCACCCAGATCCCCATCAAGATAAATGGCAAAGAACCTGATAGAGTCCACAACAATAACTCAGCTCGATATTCGAGCATATAGGCGTAGTATGTTAATAGTAGTGTTTTAGCAACTTTGATGAATCGTGTCATATTGGTAATTGGTAATTGGTAATTGGTAATTGGTAATTGGTAATTGGTAATGGCTAATGGCTAATGGCTAATGGCTAATCGCTAATGGCTAATCGCTAATTACCCATCCTCCCCATCTCCCCATTTCCCCCTCTTTCCCTCTTTCCCTAGCCCCTAGCCCCTAGCCCCTAGCCCCTCTTTTCCCCTATCTTCCTTCAAGAAACTCCACCACTGCGAAAAACTCTACCAATTACCTCTTCAATTGGTGGATCTGTTACAGTTAAATCTATCACCTCTAACTCAGCTAAAATATTTGCCACAGTAGCCGTCAGCGCCTCCCGCCGTACCAGAAAACGCACTGACTGACCCTCCACAGATTCCACTTCTCCGTAAACAGAAGCCTGCTCTTTTGACAGCGGACTAGCTAACTCCACCTTCACCTCCCGATAAGGTGCAAATCTATCAAGTAATCCATCCAAACTGCCATCATAAACTAACATCCCTTCATGGATTAACAAAACCCTTTTGCATAAAGCAGTAATATCAGCCATATAGTGGCTTGTCAATAACACTGTTGCTTGGTAGCGTTGATTGTAATCCCTCAAAAATTCCCGGACACTAAACTGAGCATTTACATCCAAACCTAAAGTCGGCTCATCTAAAAATAATACCTGCGGCCGATGCAGTAACGCTGCCATTAATTCAGCTTTCATCCTTTCACCCAGAGAAAGCTTTCTTACTGGCTGATTTAACTTTCCTTCCAGGGATAGCATCTCCGTTAGTTCCCCCACCCGCAGGCGATATTCTTTATCGGAGATACCGTAGACAGCGCCATTGATTTTTAGGGAGTCTAGGACGGGTAAATCCCAGATTAACTGTTGTTTTTGCCCCATTACTAAAGTGATTTGTTGCAAAAAATCAGCTTCGCGGCGGAAGGGAATGCGATCGCACACTCTTACCACTCCAGTAGAAGGATAAATTAATCCCGTCAGCATCTTCAAAGTAGTGGTTTTCCCCGCGCCGTTAGCCCCTAGAAAGCCTACTACCTCGCCAGCTTCTATTTGAAACGAAACGCCCTGAACTGCTTTGACGGTGCGATATGTGCGGCGCAGAAAGTGCCGCACTGTGCCTTTAAGTCCGGGTTCTTTAATTGCTACCGGATAAAGTTTACTCAATTCTTCAGCTACTATAATCGGCATCAGCTTTACTTTTACTCCCCTGCCTGTAAGATTATACCAAGTTTAAAAATTTCTGCTACAACTCTTATGTTAGTTTTCTTTCCTTCACTCACCCTGTGGTCTATATTTCTTTAAATATGGCAAGATGGATACGATCGCAAATATTAGGTAGCAGAAAATTATGGTACTGACACCAGACCCTACGGATAGCTTGCGTCTGATTGGAGATAATACTTCTGAAAATATTGCTCTGTTACCGGGAGAATTGGCTAATTTCCCAGAAGGAGTTTGGGCCCTTGGCGGTAAGGATACTGTTACAGGTTCCTCCGATGCAGAATTAATCTTTGGTAATAATGATAGTGATAGTATTTTTGGGGGTTCTGGCAATGATTCTCTCTTTGGCGGTAAGGGAAATGATGATATTTTGGGAGAAAGTGGCGATGATATTCTCACGGGTGAAAAAAATAGAGATTTTCTAGATGGAGGTAGCGGTAATGATTTGTTGCGGGGTGGGGTTGGTGTTGATTTATTAGTGGGAGGGGAAGGTAATGATACGCTGATTGGTGACAAAGATGTTGATATCTATAAGGGAGGTTTGGGGAGCGATGTATTTGTATTTAGAGCCGATCAATCGGGAGTAAGAGCAGTAGGAATTGAATTGCCTGATGCGGTGATTGTTGACTTCAATAAGTCTGACGATTTGATTGGACTGACGGGTGGATTTACAGGTGGTATTCTCTCGTTTCAAGAGGTCAGCTTGAGCTTCAGCGACCCCAGAATTTTACTTTTAGATCCGGGAATTATAGAGGATGGAACTAGCTTTTTGAGTAAGGGTGGAATCTCCCAGTCTGACCTCGATCCTGATGGCAATGGCCGCGTTGAAGCGACCTATATTAGCTTTGGTTTCACGAATGCTCTTTTAGGCGCAGTTTTGAATGTAAAGCCAGAAGATTTAAGCGGTCGTTTTGTTACGGTTGATTCATTATTGTAAACCTTAGATCTACGCAGATTTGGGCAGAAGATCGGCGTAGATCTGCGTCTATCTAGTGCTAAAATTTGCAAATGAATCTTCCTATCATTTGACTGGCTATGCTGTCGGCGGTCTGGTACGGAGAAAGCCAGACCCAAGGGCGGCGGTGTAGTATTTGCCTTTCTGGGGGCGATCGCTCTCGATTTTCTAAATATCTAACTTTAGATAATGCCTCCTAGCTGGCACTTTTGGGTAATAATATGAAAAAAGTAGGTGCGATCGCAGCCCCAAAAATCACTGTTGCACTCAACACACCCTCTAACTCAGTCAATGCACTTTTTATGGATAAATTTGGCTGGACACACAACAGGAAGGCGAGCAGGGATTAAAGGGCGAAAGGAGAATATTTATGCTACCAGAACAATTACAGCGAATCATCGGTTATTTTGTTGAAGAAGCCACAGAACACATTCATACTATTGAAATAGGATTCGTACATCTACAAAGCACTGTAGAAAATCCCGAAAGTATGCACCAGCTAATCCGCTGTGCTCATTCAATTAAAGGGGGAGCCGCGATGCTGGGATTTAGCAGCATTCAACGAATTGCCCACCGCTTGGAGGATTATTTCAAAACTCTCCGAGAGTGTCCCTTAAGAGTTGACAGCACACTAGAATCACTTTTGTTACAGATAGTTCATACTCTAGCAGCCCTAATGGAGCAGGTTTCTAGAGTTTTTGGCCTCAACCAAGAAGTAGGAAACCAAACGATCTGGAGATTGGAGCCTGTTTTTGAAGAACTTAACGCTCACCTGAGATTGCTGATTCCTACTCGCCTAACAATTAGAGCTACGACTGACGATCAAGTTTACGTTTTATCGGGTTATTGTATGTCGTTAGCAAGGTTTTCTGTGGCGATCGCGGAGAGCTTTCATGTTCTCGGAGGTGTCATTAGCCGCCAAGAACAAGATCCCCTAAATCAGCGGCTAGCTATGGAGGTGCAGCTACAACCAGGTATTCGCCAAGAGACCATTCGCTCAGCCATTGAATTCGCAGGGGGTATTATTGGCACAGTCCAGACACAGCGCGGCTTTTCCCTGTTTTCAGGCCCGCAATATACTATTCAGCAAGCGCCCTTAGAACGCCCCCAAACCTGCATCGGCTGCTACTACTATTACGGTAGGAGCGATGGCGGCTATTTGCTCAACTGTACGGTACATCCGCATGGCCCAGAAGAAGAAAACTGCCGCGATCGCGAAACTGATTAAGTAATGGGGTTAACAGTTAATAGTTAACCGTTAACCGTTAACAAATTAAGTAATTCAGTTAACAGTTAACCATCAGCAAATTGGAAAGGATTATGCAACTTTCTTAACGTGGTTAATCGATTTCAATTAGCTATTAGCCATTACCCATTACCGATTTGATTTTTAATGCCTGCATCCTTAGCTTTCCCTTTCCTTTCTCCCTAAACACTGACAGCAAATACCCAACTAATCGGCTCATACTTGAAGAATGTACTGCCGCCCAAATATTAGTCCCCAGACAGATGCTTCCCAGCAGAAACAGGATATATGTTGGGGCCATTACTACCCCAATTGCCAGCCACGTAAAAACGTGAAGGATCATAATTAAAGCATAGAAGCTACCAACGGCTGCCCCTAACCGCACCTGAAGTTGAGAGCGTTTTAGACCTGTAAAAATAATCGTCTGCAAAGTTGCCAGCAAGTTAGCAGGTACAAGAAACGCGCAAATTTCGATACAGTGCCTATGTGAAAAGGCAGTAACGGTATTAAAGTCAAACATCAGTAAAATATACAGCTTGTTGAATATACCTATCAAGCTTAGCTTAAATTTAGGCCAATAGCTTCTACCTGAGAGCATAACTTTAGATTTCTTAGTGCGGGCAGCCTGTGAGATTACTATTTAACACCCTCGATCCTCTGACGATCAACTTTTTTGATCGCTAATTAAGATTTATGCTCCCGTTTAGGTAAAGCTAGTAATAATTCCGGTTTTATTGGCATAATATAAATACTTCTCCTTTAAAAAAGCGTGAAAAAGTTTACAGACAGCAGCTCAGCCATCATCAAGGCTTGCGCTCGCTTACAGATTCAGTCTGATAGCTTAACTATATAGATTATATAGCAACCGCCGTGCTGTACTAGGACGTTAATAATTACTCCAATTATTCTGGGAATTGTACTTTACTTCTGACTTCTGCTATATCATGGTGAGCTGCTAGAGAGCGTAGTATAATTGACTATAATTATCACTACCATACTGCAACCAAGACCTGCCGAATTATCCACCATTTTTACAAAAGGAACCTTAATAAAATGGCACAAAACAACATCGCCACAGCAGAAATTGACTTAACAAACTGCGACAAAGAACCCATTCATATATCAGGACACATTCAGCCTCACGGAGTAATGTTTGTTGTCAAAGAACCTCAGCTCAAAATTTTACAAATGAGCAACAACACCTTCGAGTTTTTTGGTCTGCACCCCAGTAGCCTTATTAACAAAGATTTGAGTACCTTATTCGACCCCATTCAGATTGAAAGTCTCAAAAGCTGCTTAATTCATGAAAATTTAAAAACAGTCAATCCTTTAAAACTAACTATAGGCACAGCCTACAACCCCCGAACCTTTGACTGTATATTGCACAGAAACGAAGGACTTTTAATTATTGAGATAGAACCCGCAAGTTCAAAAAATAATCTTTCAGTTTTTAGCTTTTATCATTCAGTTAAAACCACACTTTCTAAAATTCAAAGCACTGGCAACCTCCAGGATTTATGTCAAACAATAGTTGCAGAAGTGCGAAAATTTACAGGCTTTGACCGAGTAATGGTATACAAATTCGATGCTGAAGGTAATGGCTCTGTAATCGCTGAAGATAAAGAAGAAAATCTTTCTCCTTTCTTAGGTCTACGATATCCAACCTCAGACATTCCCAAACAAGCCAGAAAATTGTACTCCGAAAACTGGCTGAGGTTAATACCAGAAATTAATTATAAACCTGTTGAACTTGTACCCAGCAACAATCCACTTACTAATCAACCTCTCGACCTCAGCTTCAGCATTTTAAGAAGTGTCTCACCCATTCACATAGAATATCTGCAAAATATGGGCGTTGCAGCTTCTATGTCTATATCTTTAATGAAAAAGCAGAAATTATGGGGTCTGATTGCTTGCCATCACTACGCGCCCAAATACATTCCTTATGAAGTTCGCGCCGCCTGCGAATTTATTGGACAAGTCATGTCTTTAGAACTAGAATTTAAAGAAGGGAATGAAGACTACGACTATAGACTGCAATTAAAATCCATTCAAGCAAAGCTACTGGAAAATATATCTCAAGCAGAAAATTTGTCACAGGCATTAGTTAAGTCTCAGCAGAGCTTACTTGACCTCGTGAGTGCTACAGGTGCAGCAGTTTTATTTGGGGAAAATTGCTATTTAGTAGGTCAAACCCCTGAAAAAGAGGCACTAAAACAGTTACTTGAATGGGGGCAAAAAAATCTCATAGGTGAAGTTTTTCATACAGACTCACTCTCCAAGTTTTATGAAAATGCCGAGCAATTAAAAGACACAGCAAGCGGCTGTTTAGCAATTGCCATATCCCCCAGCCAGAAAATTTATGTTCTCTGGTTTCGTCCCGAAGTTATTCAAACCGTAAATTGGGCGGGAAACCCAAACAAACCCATAGAAATCGAGGCTAATGGCAGCATTCGCCTGTCTCCTCGGAAATCATTCGAGTTGTGGAAAGAAACCGTAAAATACACATCTTTACCTTGGAAAGAATGTGAAATTGAGGCGGCGATAGAACTCAGAAACTCAATGATTAATATTGTCCTGCTGCAAGCCGAAAAGCTGGCAAAATTAAATGCAGCCTTGCAGCAATCTGAACTAAGAGAACGGGAAAAATCAACTCAATTAGAAAAACTATTGCAAGAACTCCAGCGCACGCAGACTCAACTGGTTCAGACTGAAAAAATGTCTAGTTTAGGACAACTGGTAGCCGGTGTTGCCCACGAAATCAATAACCCCATTAACTTCATCTACGGAAATATCAGCCATGCCGATGAATATACTCGCGATCTGATAGAATTAATCAATCTTTATCAACAGCATTATCCCTCGCCTGTACCAGAAATTCAAGAGGCAAGTGAAACGATGGAGATAGATTTTTTAATTACAGACTTACCTAAATTGCAAGCCTCGATGAAAATAGGTGCTGAACGTATCTGCGAAATTGTCCAATCTCTGCGAAACTTTTCCAGAATTGACGAAGCAGAAATGAAGCCAGTTGATATTCACGATGGGCTAGACAGCACTCTGCTAATTTTGAGTAACCGACTCAAACCCAAGCCAGATAGGCCAGCAATTCACCTGACTAAAGAATACGGTTCTCTCCCCTTAGTTGAGTGTTATGTAGGTCAACTCAATCAGGTATTTATGAACGTTCTAAGCAATGCAATTGATGCTCTTGAAGAGTCCTTTATCAATTATAAAACCGCACAAAATGATAAGGAGACGAAATACAAGGGGAAAATTCGGATTCGCACGGAATTTCACCCCAAGAGAGAAACCGTTAGCATCCATATTTATGACAACGGCCCTGGTATGACAGAAGAAATCCGCCAGCGGATAACAGAGCCTTTTTTTACCACAAAACCCGTCGGCAAAGGCACAGGTATCGGCTTAGCAATAAGCTATCAAATTATCGCGGAAAAACACGGGGGAAAAATGACGTGCATTTCCACACCGGGAGAAGGTACGGAGTTTATTATTGAGATTCCCTTGCACCAGAGTCATCATAAACCTCGTGTCTAATCGGCTAGATAAATCTCTTGTTCCCAAAGCTAAAAAATCAGAATTTAGCTAGAATATGAGTTACGCATAGTTACACATAATTGTTGATAACCCTGCTAAGTAGGTGGACATAAATAAAGGCTATAAAATGCACAGGTGGGCGCTCGCCGCAACCATCTTCTTCTATGAGTTACAGGTTTTTTGCGGCGAGCGCCAACCCTACGTTTAATTATGTCCGACTACTTAAGCGTGATGCGTAAGTCTTGTAGCATACAAAAGCCAATAAAAACGGCAATTTCATCCTTCAAAAAAGTAATAAAAAAGTCGAGTACAAATTATGACTGAAAAAAATATCGCTCAATGGGATGCTGGCAGATTTTTCAACACCTTAGTTTATTTCGGAGTCATCCCTTTTATTGGCAGTATTAATTGGCTACAGCAACTATTTGGAGGTGAGGCCAAAACTCCCAAACAAAAATCTAAATTGATCCTTGTTGCTGGTGCGACTGGCGGTGTGGGTAAGCGAGTAGTACGCCATTTGCTAAAGCGGGGTTATACAGTGCGAGCCCTCGTTAGAGATGCCAACAGAGGCCGTGAAATTCTAGGACCAAGTATCGAATTAGTCGAGGGAGATATCACTCTCCCAGAGACGCTTACGCAGCAGGTAACAAGTGGTGTAGAAGCCATAATTTGTTGCACAGGTACGCGAGTCCAACCTCAAGAAGGAGATACTCCCACCCGTGAAAAATACTATCAAGGCATCAAATTTTATATGCCAGAAGTCGTAGATGTGCCGGAAATAGTCGAATACAAAGGCATACAAAATCTAGTGCAAGCGACCCGAAATCAGTTAATAAAAGCTAGTGAAAAAATAGTCTGCGACTTCGCCCAACCCTCCCAAGATTTAAAAGAAACTTGGGGCGCATTAGATGACATTGTAATGGGCGGCGTTAGCGAAAGTTCTATAAAGTTGATAAATAATATCGCTTTATTTAGTGGCAACGTTTCTACTGCCAACTCCGGCGGTTTTGCTTCTGTTCGCACCCGCAACTTTGACCCGCCTCTTAATTTAGCAGAGTACAGCGGCATCGAACTGCGCGTAAAAGGCGATGGTAAGCGATATAAATTCATCCTCCGCAGCGACCCGAAATGGGATGGCATTGGTTACAGCTATTCCTTTGATACTGTTTACAATATTTGGATGACAGTTTGCATTCCTTTTGATGATTTAATTCCCGTTTTTCGCGCTAAAACTGTCAAGGATGGTGAATTAATCGACCGCAGCCGCATCACTTCTGTACAATTAATGTTGAGTAAATTTGAATATGACGGCGAACTAAATCCTAAATTCGAGCCTGGTCTTTTTCAACTAGAGTTAGAATATATAAAAGCTTACGGCGAGCAAAATTTGACTAGGTTTGTCATGGTAAGTTCCGCAGGAGTTACTCGTCCCGGACGACCGGGAATAAACTTAGAAGAAGAACCGCCAGCAGTGAGAATGAACGACCAATTAGGAGGGATTTTAACCTGGAAGTTGAAAGGTGAAGATTGCTTGCGTTCTAGTGGCATACCCTACACTATTATCAGACCTTGTGCCTTAACAGAAGAGCCAGGGGGCAAAGCTTTGATGTTCGACCAAGGCGATAATATCAAGGGTAAAGTGAGCCGGGAAGATATCGCTGAACTCTGCGTGCAAGCCTTAGAAGAACCTAAATATTCTCGCCTTACTTTTGAAGTCAAAGAGACAGAAAGTTAATTGAAAATAGACCATTAGTCATTAATCCAAATTTCCTATTCTGCTTCGCCAATTAAAGTAAAAGCAGCCCAATCTCTGGGACTAGGATATTTTACTAGAGTTGCGAGCATGGCTTGTCGCAAAGCTTGAGCTTTATCTGGTGTTTGCTGAAGATTCTGATAGAATGAAAGCATTAAATCGGCTGTCGGTTCATCAGGCACTTTCCACAAAGAAACAATGACGCTAGGAGCTCCCGCAGCAATGAAGGAGCGAGATAGTCCAATTACACCGTCACCGCTAATTCTGCCGCGCCCCGTATCGCAGGCACTTAGCACCACAAGCTCTGCTTTTAACTTCAAATTGAGGATTTCTCTCGCAGTGAGGAAGCCGTCATTTTTACTATCGGGAGCAAATGCCAGAGAACTTTGAAAACCCATCAAGTTATCTAGTAACCCGTGAGTTGCGAGGTGAATAAACCGAGCATTTGGCATTTGTTCGATGACAACATTTTCTGTGGCTTGAGTACCGATTAATGGTTGAGTATTGAGTAAAGATGCGATGGCTTTTGCTTCTTTTTCTGACCCAGGTAAGCTAGCCAATTGTACTGGTAATTCTCCCACTTTTTGCAAGAGTAAGGGCATTGTTGGATTGCCAACAACCAGGGAATTTTGACTTTTAATAGGTGAGCTTTCCGTTAAAGAATTTCCTAACCTTTGCCGCTGTTGGCGAGTTAAATCTAGAACTTGAATTGAGGGAGCCGTGAGAATAGTATGTTTTTCGATTAAATATTTGCCATTAGTGTCTTGCAAAGCTGCAAATGGAACCAGAAACAGAGTTTCTTGGGGAATGAAAGTAACTCGCTGTTTGGGGTCAGTTGGTAGCAAGTCAGCTATTGGTTGAATTAGTATTTGATAGAGTTCCTGTAATTGCTGATATTTGCGGCGGGTATTAGCGGGATTGCCGCTAGAAGGGCCTGTTTCTGGTGTGCTGGAAACAGGAACGCCGCGACCCCTAACCAAGATGGAACTACGAGCATTACTCACAAAAAAAGTTAATAGAGAAGAGTCACTTTCTACATTTTTTTGCTGTTGCCACAGGGGTTGTAAATTAACCGAACGAAAGGTAATGGTTCCTGTCGGTTGAATTACCCAAATATATAATGTATTTTCATAGGGTCGTTGCTTTCCTACTTTCACCCAACCAGCTACATTGTCATTATAAACAATGGAATACTGCACTAATGTAGAATTTTGCGCTTTAGCAATTTGTCGCATTTCCTCCAATGTCAGCGGCACAGGTGTTAGTTCAGATTGAGTGTCAACTCCTAAATTAGTTTTTAATAAATCTACAAAAGCTCTGGCTCGACCTACTTCTGCTACTTCTAATGCCTCGTCATTACGGTTGTTAGCAACTAAAACTTGTTGCAACGTTCGGTAAATATCTAATGTTGCTTCGCGGATATTGAGATTTAATTCATCGCTGCTAGTAGCCAATAAGTTGCTATTAGGCAATAGCTGATTTTTTAACAGTTTATTGGAAGCTTTGAGCGCTGCTTGTAAGTTGTTTTCGGCTTCGGCTAATTGACCAGCTTTAAATTGTTGCCTGCCCAAATTTTGTAACCCCCATACTTCACTGAGACTCGTTTCTACTTTGCTTTGCTGATTGAGGGTTTGATAAATCAATAAACTTTGCTTTTGTAAATAAATCCCTTGGGAATAGTTACCGACTAAAGCGTAAGCACGGCTAAGATAATCTAAAGCTAGAGCTAGAGAGAATTCGTTATTACTTTTTTTAGCAATTTCAATAGTTTGCTGTAAAAAAGAAATCAATTTTTCAGAGTTTCCTATCCGACCGTAAAGCAGCGCTAGCTGTTGCAATGCAAGCACTTCTTGTAATGGTTCTTGAGATTTATGTGCTAGTTGTACAGCTTGTTCCTGATAGGCAATAGCTTTTTGATAATCTCCTAATAATTCATAAACCTTACTCAAATTCAATAATGCGTAACTTGCGAGTCCGATATTGCCTATTTGTTGGCAAATTATTAATTGTTGCTCTAGGAGGGCAATTTGTTTTTGAGTTTCCCCTATAACACCATAGGCAGTGCTTAGTAAACCTAGAGCTTGTAACTCTCCGCAATGTCTCTGGGTCTTGAGCCTCGACTTTTAGGGAAAAGCAGCAACTAACTATCCAAAAGAAAATAACTAATAAGCGTTTTTGTTGGCGAATTTTGAAAGTAATAAAGCTCATTATTAAATTACGTTTTTGGTTATTTTGAAATTTATTGAATTACTTCAATAAATTATTGCAAGCGTTCTTCTTGAATGATTGTTCGCTTAAAGATTTGATGATTTTTAAACCAGTGCGAAGTACGGGAACGATAATTATTACAGGGGCTAATTTGAATCATTTCATACAAGTAAATATCCGGCAATGCTTTATAAATAAACCATAAAATCACTGTTGAATCATCAACTTCCCAGGCTTTTCCTTGAATGCGCTCGGTATCAAACAAGATTTTTTTGTCTCGGTAAGTTGCTGGAAAAAAAAACTCTTCTCGCTTGCCATCAAGCCATTTATATCGATTAATCTGGTAATAGGGATATTCCCGATCTTCGGGAAAATGGCACGTTAAATGTGAGTGATGTTTTTCAATAATATTCCCTTCAGTATCGATGAGTGTATAGGTTCCCACCCAATCTCCTTCATGGCGAGCAAGTACGGGCATTTCTTCGCGGATAATAGACATCAGAAATCTTCCTTTTTCTGGATGAAGAGCAAGCTCTGGTTGTACATTTTATCAGAGTCAAAGAAGAGCGGTAAACTTCGGCTGAGTCAATCACCACTTTTTCTCTAAGAGGCGATCGCTCACTATTTTGTATCGTGTAATACTTTTTAGCTGTGGATACTCGTACCAGTCAGCTCCCTATAGATGTAGAGATTCCTGGTAGTGTTCTTGGGGTATGTTTTTTGACGATGGGGGTAGTAGGACTTGAACCTACGACCTTGAGATTAAGAGTCACCTGCTCTAACCAACTGAGCTATACCCCCGTTATTTAAATGATTATAACATAACTGCTTTACCTGAGCAATATTTTTAGAGATTTAGTGCGATCGCCAACAACTCTTGTAGGGTAGGCGCTGTCAGAACATATCTCTCCTACACGAGAAATATCGTGATTCTGACAGCGCCCACCTTAAGACTGAGGTTAAAATCTATCAAGCCTATTAATTGCTCTTCAACCTCACCAAGGGCTAACTTGTAACACACCGCCTGTGGTAAACACTACCCTAAAATCAGCAAGTGGCTCCCCAATGCGCCTGCTGCCAACTGGCTTATATAGTAGTTCCGGCAGAGGCGTTTGTCCCTCGTCTGCTTCCTCTGGGCTAATTAACTTGTAGCCAACGATCGCCCCATCTTGAGCTACAGTCACTCGATAAGCTAAATCATTTTTAAACCCTGGCCGACTCTTCCAACCTGCATTAATTTGCTCATACACTTTTCCACTCAACTCTTCGATTTCTGCTGCATCTGTAATCTTCGCTGCTGTAGCCTCCGATCCCTTCAACTCTTCGGCAGAGAGAGGCGAAGCCGTTGGACTCGATGAAGGCGTAGGATTCGGTGAAGCCGTCGGACTTGATGAAGCCGAGGGAGTAACATCAGGAGAAGGCGTAGGATTCGGATTTGGTGTCCCCGCACCGCTAGGGGTGGGCGTAGCCAGATTACCGCTAGCATTGGGTTGAGGAACGGGATCTCTCGGTCGCTGGATTTCAGGAATAGGTACGAAGAAAAACGCGATCGCCGCCAAAGCCAAGCTCGACATTCCCACAGCAGCAGGCAAAGCCCGCTTAGCAATCGGGGCGGTGGCCTTAGCATGGCGCTTAGAAACAGGCGCTAACTGCAACGAAAGCTCTGGAAGCGTTTGCGAGTCAGCAAAAAACTGATCCACAGCCTCCACCAAATCAAATAACTGTACCGTCGTTAAATCGATCTGAGTTGGTAGAGGGGGTTTTGATGCTGGCGATGTCGTCTTTTCCGGTTCCAGCGCTTGAACCGTCAACCGATGCAAATTCTCATTAATTCTCTGGAACCGCACCAAACTAGGCTGCGTACTCTCACCTGCCAGTGAAGGTACTCCGCTCAAAAATTCCTGAGCGTAACTACTGACAGCTTTAACTAAACTTTCAAAAAAGTCACGGCCTCCCGTAAGCGGTTGTCCTTGACCCACAAAACGACACTCAGCGCTCATTAAAATCGAAAGCGCAGGTCTGAGATCGAACTGGCTAGGAGCAGCCGTCCCGTCGCTTAAACCCTCTAAAATTAGGGTGCAGTTAGGCAGACTGTACTGACGCTGAATCGTCATTACTCCACCTCTCCATCAAATAAACTAATCCAAAATCTTTGCATTCCCGCTGTACCAGTACAAAATAGCAATTTGCCCAATAAATTGAGAGCTAGTTCATTCAATTTTTCATCAGAACCATAGGCAACAACTAGAGAGCGCCTCGGATTCATCCGAGAACGGAAGTGAGCTCGGAAACGTTCGAGATAGTCAGCCAGCGATAAATTCTGTTCTAGAGGCAGACCTTTTTGATTCATTTGGTGATATTCCAGTAACAACTGCCTAATTCTCACCGTTAACCTGCGTGCTAAATAACAGGCGATCGCCACCAGTGCTTTCGCCTCCAGCACAGTCAGAGAACGCCGCTGACTGAAGAGCCGCAGAGGGTTAGTGTTCCGCAGCAGCCAAAGGGCAACCCGATGTTTAACAATTCCTTCCAGTTCCAATTCCTTTGCCACTGCCAGCATTTGTTCTGCACCGCCGAGATATAAGGCTTCGATCGCCAATAACATCAGGTCAATTTGCAACCTGGCTCGGCGGGGACACCCCTTCTCTGAGAGTGGCATATCCGGCAAACTGTCTAAAATCAAGGGGGAAGACTCAGCCGGGGAAGTTTCTGATGGCATTACGATCACAGCAACATTCATTCCAACAAACTATAGGGTGAACGAGTCTTGGGCAAGGCAAATCCCAAAGGGGCGTAATTTTTCGAGATGCCTTACTTTTAACATTCACATTTTTTTCTACTTTCACTCTAGTCAATTATGCGGCTAGGGGCTAGGGGCTAGGGAAAGAAGGGAAAGAAGGGGCTAGGGGCTAGGGGCTAGGGAAAGAGAGGGGGAGATGCAGGGCGGTTTCATTCTCAGATCAACAGGTTTTCTGTAGGGGCAGTGCCCCCGTGCCTGCCCCAAACCCAAAAGGGGCAACCACAGGGGGATTGCCCCTACAAGAGAATGAAACCGCCCTGCGTTTACTCTGGCTTCCCCTCATAGCGATCGCTTAACTCTTGTGTTTGTAACTACCATTGAGAGATTGTTCGATTTGTTGTAGTAACTCTGCTACCGACAGGGAAGAGGACAAAAGTTGAGCAGCTATTTCCCCCAGAATAGAGTCGATCGCTGGCGATTCTCTGTTTGTCTGGCAGCGATAATCCAGTACGAGGATAGGAGGTTTGGCAGGCATTTGTCTTAAGTTAGATAGTGCCTGCACTAGAGATGACGATGAGTCCTCCCGCAAGCAAATTAACAGCAAGTCAACACTTTGATATTGCAACTGTTGCAAAACTTCAGCCCAAGAGCCTGCGATCGCACCTCGAAATCCTGCCGTTTGGAGGTACTGAATCAAAGCTTGGGAATTGGGAACTGGTAATTGCGAATTAGGAATGGGGAATGTTAACGGGGGATGAGTAACTTGGGAAGAGGGAGAGTTGGGAGTTGGCAGAGATGGCTTGAGTTTGCTTCGTTCCTCGCCACGCTTCGCGCCTCGCAACGCTAAACCCTGCGGGTAGGCTTCGCTAACGCAGTTTGGAGTTTCGAGTTTAGAGAGATGGCTTCTTTCCTCGCCACGCTTTGGGGTTTTGAGCTTAGAGTTAAAAAAGTCTGAAATTTCCCCTTCTTTCCCCTCTGGCCCCTCTTCCCCATTTCCCCGCTCCCCTTCTCGCTCAGCAGACTGTAATAAATCTGAGAGGGAGGAGACATCAACGAGTAAAATCGAGGGTTTGCAAGTGATACCCGCCGCCACTTGAATTACTTGCCATAAGGCAGAGGGCATCTGCTGGGATGTGTCGGCAGTCCCGACAGCAGTGCGATCGCCTGCTGCTAAACATGGAAATACTGATAATCCCTTGACTTGATTGGCAACAGAGGTAGTCACAGAATCTAAAGTTACAAGCGGAATGCTGACCAAACTGCTGCGCCGACTTAGTTCTTCGACAAAAGCGGAAGGGTTTTGTAACTGTGTCGTACCCTCCAATACCATCACGTTAGGATGCCAAATCCGGGCAAGGAGTTCGGCTTGATCGAGGTCATCTGCTTCTAAAATCCGGCAGTAAGAAGGGTGAACTAGGAACGAGGCAGCGTGAAAGGAACTGTTGAGAGGACTCAATAATAAAACAGTAAGGGAACTCTTGAACGCATCCGCAGTTGGTTGCTCTGCCCGTGTCAAGTCCCTGAGTTGCTCAAGTAGTGTAGCTTCTTTAACTGGCAAGCTTAAAAAGCCATCGGCTCGGTTGAGTTTGGCCCGTTCTTTTTCGCCCCGTGTAGCGGTCACGATCGCGGGTATAGAGCAAGTATCGGCATCAGTTTTGAGTAATGTCAGCACGTCCCAACCGGATAGCAATGGTAGTAGGGGGTTGATAAAAATTACTTCTGGGCTAAATCTACGGGCTTTTTCTAGAGCTTCAGTACCGGAACGGGCGACGATCACCCGATAGCCTAGATTTGTCAGGAGGTTGCTCAAATCTTCAATAAACCGGGGGACGGCTTCAACAATCAACACCAAGCCGACAGGGGATCTCTTAAGTGGAGGGACGCGGGGGCGGGGGAATGAGGAGACTAAGCGCAGATTTTCATCTTCGATCTCCCCTGCTCCCCTGCTCCCCGGCTCCCCGGCTCCCCGGCTCCCTCGCTTCCCATCTGTTTTACCTGGAGGACAAGGGGGTAGAAGCAGAGTAAACTGGCTACCTTGCCCTTCGGAGGAAATAAACGAAACGTCTCCTCCGTGGAGGCGAGCTAGGCGTTGAGTCAAGACCAATCCTAGCCCTGTACCCTGAAAGCGGCGAGTCAGGGGGCTTTCAAGCTGTTGGAATTTTTGAAAGATTAGGTGTTGCTTGTCAGCGGGGATGCCGATGCCTGTATCCCAAACTGTAAAAGCTATCCAGCCTTCCCAATGGTTAACTTTCAACCCAATTGCTGCGCCTGGGGCTGTAAATTTGAGGGCATTGGACAAGAGGTTGACGAGCATTTGGCGCAGTCGCAGTTCATCAGCAACAATATGGGCTAATCCTGATTCGATTTCCAGAGTAAAGTCTATTGGGGAGTCTGATTTGCCCGATGTGCTGTCGCGATTGGTGGGGTCATCTCTGGCTGCGGTTGGTTTGTCTTCTTGTTGCTGAAGTAGCTTGGCTCCTTCAAAGGCGCGATCGCAAACTGCGGCAATTTGCACGGGTTCGACAATTAGTTCCATTTGACCGGTTTCCATCCGGGTCAAATCTAAAATGTCGTTGACTACTGTCATCAGGTGACGACCACTCTGGTGGATCAGCTTGGCGTAGCGAGCTTGGCGATCGTTGAGTTCTCCGATCGCTCTGTCTTTTAAGAGGCTAGATAGCCCCAATACTGCTGTCAGCGGTGTTTTCAGTTCGTGGCTGATGCAGGCTAAAAACTCGTCTTTAAGTCGGTTGAGCTGAATTAAATCGGCATTTTTAGCTGCGAGTTCTTTGGCTACTAGCTGTTCTTCGGTTACATCCTGCGCTAAGACAAGAGTTAGTGTTTCTGAGAGTGGCTGTTTGACAAATTGCCAGGTGCGATCTTTGCCTTGGTGGGCGGGAGATGTGCAAGTGTAGTTATCGGGTTTTGCAGCGATCGCGCACCAACTAGGAGCGGTTGAGGTTGAGAAAGCCAAGGGTTGGGCTATGGCGCACGCTGGCCCCGAGCAGCTACTATCTTCTTGGGCTAAGGCTGTTCCTCCCCAGTTCCTGCCATCTTCGGGGACGGAATTTCCTGCATTCCTGCTAACGGAGGCTGAGGAATGGGAGAAGGGTTTAGCAGAATTACTCCCTGTTTCTGCTGCCTGCAAAGCAGGTTCTGGGCCCGCTCCCAACAGGGATTTCCAAGCTGCATTTTGAGTAATAATTTGCCCGTCGTTGCTGAGCAATCTTAAAGGTAAAGGCAGTTGTTCGAGCAGTTGTCCAAAGGAATTGAGGGTGAGAGCTACATTCCCTGGAACCGCGACATTCGGCCGTTCAACAAGGGGAGCAATGTTCGGGGTTCTTGGCGCTGAGCGATATCTAAGTCCTGTTTGCTCTTCAATTTTAATAGTTTTTGCCGACTCCACCCTTTCTCGGCTCCCGCCTTTGTTGCTGTTCTCGAATGCCATAAATTTTAGCAACTGTAGGCTGTCGAGCAATCCTAAAAACTTACCGCTATCAGGCTCGATCAAGGCTATGGGAGCCAGGTTGGGAGCCGGCAGTAAGTCAGCAGTGGTGGAGAAATCTGCGATCGCCTCGCCAGACATATCCCTACCTGCGCTTTCTAGTCCCCAATTTTCTCGACTCTCTGCCAAATAATTAAACTCGCCGTTTTTTTCCTGGTTTTTGAGCTGCGCTTGAGAGTGTTGCTGTCGCAGCCACAGCCAGAAATCGCTCAAACTCATAAGAGCCGATACAGCTAGCATAGGTTCGACTATAAAGTTCAGTTCCGACAGTGATTTAGCATGGTAGCCACCTCTGCGATCCGAAACTGGGGAGACAAACATTAAACTACGGAGATAGACTAACCCCAAAGGCTGCTGCAAATCGTTGACTACTGCCACGCGATCGCACTTGGCTTGCCTGAAAATTGACCGCACTGCGGACAGTCTCGCAGTTGGGAAGCACAGCGGCACGGGTTCGATAAAATTTTGGAGAGTCGGGTTGGGTATTGACATGAGAAACTTGGTGGTCAGGGCTGGAAATCAGAAGTAGCGCAACAATTGATGCTAAATAATAGGGGCCGACCTCGAAATCTGCCTTATCCCTATCTCAGTCCGCAGAGCGACCTAGCGAGTCCAGCAAGATGCTTGGGATAATCATAGACCTGGGCTATCTAATCTAGCTAGGAATAATTTTAAGACTCCAGCTCTTTGCCTGAAATCTTGCTGAGGATTGTTAAAGGCTGCTCCCAAGGGTACAGTTTTAATTATCGCTCTCTAACAGGGATCGAATCAATTTTGGAGTTAAGATTGGTTACAATTAGTGTTTAAATGTTTTATGTAATATTATGTGTTTGCAAAGGAGTTACCAAAACTGACCGATTCAGCACTGTCTGGCAACTTCGGGATTGAGCCAAATACAGCTTTGCGTTCCGAGCTTTCTATCTGTATTTTTCTGCGGTCTGAAGAACTCGCGACATCTGTCCTCAAGCTTTTGGACAGAAATCGCTACATTTTGATGCGTAGTAATTCCCCAGAGGGATTTTTGGACTTCATCCAGCGCAACAGCCACCTCGATTGCCTTGTATTCGAGGTTTACCCAGAGTTACACTTGCTAGTTAGCCAACTACAAGAACATTCCATATTCTTACCAGTCGTAATCTTGGAAGCGGAGGCAAATTCAGAAGACGCTAAACTTCTGCCAGAGAATCAGGCGATGACCTCGGAGGATAGCCACGAGGAAAACCTCCATTTTTTTTACCACGCTGCTGAAGTGAAGTTGCCGATCGCCAAGTTAAGCGATCTCAGTTCCTTCATTGACCAGGCGATGACCCGATTTCTCAATCTCTCTGTCCCGGTTCGAGCTAGAGGCCATGCCTCAACTACCGATCCGACTGCGGAATTGACTTCTCAAAGTTTGCTCCATCGCCAGCAGCGGAGGCTTGCTGAAAAATTACGGGAGCGATTAGGATACTTAGGTGTGTACTATAAGAGAAATTCCCAGTTTTTCTTCCGAAATCTGCCTTCAGCAGAGAGGCAAAAGCTCTTGGAGCAACTTCAGTCAAATTATCGTGAGATAGTTTTGAATTATTTTTCCCCAGACTCCACGCTGAATAATAAAATAGATGAGTTTGTAAATGTAGCTTTTTTTGCCGACATTTCTGTTACTCAAATTGTAGAAATTCACATGGAATTAATGGATGAATTTGCCAACCAGCTAAAATTAGAAGGTCGTAGTGAGGAAGTATTACTAGACTACCGATTGACACTAATCGATGCGATTGCACACTTGTGCGAGATGTACAGACGTTCAATTCCCAGAGATTCTTGATTTTTGTTAACTGTTAACTGTTAACTGTTAACTGTTAACTGTTAATTGTTGTCAATCACCAATTACCAATCACCAATTACCAATCACCAATTACCAATTATCAATCACCAATCACCAATTATCAACTGATAGTCTGAGCAAAATTTATGACCCCTCTGAAGAAAACCTATGTTCTCAAACTCTATGTTGCTGGGAATACTCCCAACTCTGTAAGGGCTTTGAAAACACTCAAGGACATTCTAGAGCAAGAATTTCTGGGAGTCTACGCCCTCAAAGTGATAGATGTCCTCAAAAACCCTCAACTAGCAGAAGAGGACAAAATTTTGGCAACGCCGACTTTGGCTAAAATATTGCCACCTCCAGTCAGAAAAATTATTGGTGATTTATCAGACAGAGAAAAAGTTTTGATTGGACTAGATTTACTCTATGAAGAATTGCGCGAAGAAGACATGAACTTACACGATAGAATCTAAGCGATCGTCAACAAATAGCTACAACAATTAATACAATTAAAACTGTTAGCTTGAGTGACTTTCTATAAAACAAAATATAGAACAACACTAAATATACAATAGTGATAATTGACATTGTTGATCCTAATAGCTTT
The DNA here is from genome assembly GCF_000332155.1 of Kamptonema formosum PCC 6407. Taxonomy (GTDB): domain Bacteria; phylum Cyanobacteriota; class Cyanobacteriia; order Cyanobacteriales; family Microcoleaceae; genus Kamptonema; species Kamptonema formosum. The sequence goes on from NZ_KB235903.1 coordinate 1,655,637, forward strand.
CTAATTAAAAACAACAATTAACAACAAAAAACAAAAACAAAATATGGATAATAATACTCAAATTTTGCATCACGAAGTATTAGTAACCCCAGGAGTTCAAAAAATTCGCACGATGATTGAGGGTTTCGATGATATAAGTCACGGAGGAATGCCTATTGGCAGAACCACCTTAGTCAGCGGCACATCGGGAACTGGAAAGACATTATTTGCCGTGCAATTTCTCTACAACGGCATCATGAACTTTGAAGAAGCGGGGGTATTTGTTACCTTTGAAGAATCTCCCACAGATATCATTAAAAATGCCTACAGTTTCGGTTGGGATTTGCAACGCTTAATTGACGAAGGCAAACTGTTTATTTTAGATGCTTCTCCCGATCCAGAAGGTCAAGATATTGTCGGAAATTTTGATTTATCCGCCTTAATCGAGCGCATTCAATACGCGATTCGGAAATATAAAGCTCGGCGAGTTTCTATTGATTCAGTAACGGCAGTTTTCCAGCAATATGATGCGGCCTCCGTAGTGCGGCGGGAGATTTTTCGTCTAGTAGCGCGACTAAAACAAGTTGGTGCTACTACGATTATGACCACTGAACGGGTAGAAGAGTATGGCCCTGTGGCGCGGTTTGGAGTAGAGGAATTTGTTTCAGATAATGTAGTGATTGTCCGCAACGTTTTGGAAGGGGAACGCCGTCGTCGCACGATGGAAATTTTGAAGTTGCGGGGGACAACTCACATGAAAGGGGAGTATCCTTTTACGATTACGAATAACGGCATTAATATTTTCCCCCTTGGTGCAATGCGCTTAACTCAACGTTCTTCTAATGTCCGGGTTTCTTCTGGGGATAAAACTCTCGATGAAATGTGCGGTGGTGGTTTCTTCAAAGATTCGATTATTTTAGCTACTGGCGCTACTGGTACGGGTAAAACTTTGCTGGTGAGTAAGTTTTTGCAAAATGCTTGTGCAAATGGCGATCGCGCTATGCTATTTGCTTATGAAGAGTCTCGCGCTCAGCTATTTCGCAATGCTTATTCTTGGGGAATTGATTTTGAGGAAATGGAACAAAAAGGTCTGCTGAGAATCCTTTGCACCTACCCGGAATCGGCAGGTTTAGAAGACCATTTGCAAAATATTAAATCAGAAATTGCTGAATTTAAGCCGTCTCGAATTGCTATTGATTCCCTATCAGCTTTAGCGCGGGGAGTTAGTAATAATTCTTTCCGGCAATTTGTGATCGGCGTGACTGGTTTTGCTAAGCAGGAGGAAATAACTGGCTTTTTCACGAATACAAGCGATCAGTTCATGGGCTCTAATTCAATTACGGATTCTCATATTTCTACGATTACTGATACGATTATCATGCTTCAGTATGTGGAAATCCGAGGAGAAATGTCCCGCGCTATTAATGTTTTCAAAATGCGTGGTTCTTGGCACGATAAGGGTATTCGGGAGTATACAATTACGGAGAAAGGGCCGGAAATTAGAGACTCTTTCCGCAGTTACGAACGGATTATTAGCGGTTCTCCAACTCGGATTAGTTTTAATGAAAAGAGTGAGTTATCTCGGATTATTAAAGGTGTTCAAGGTCAAGGGGGGGATGGTGAAGAAATATAAGGGTAATGGGTAATTGGTAATGGGTAATTGGTAATGGGTAATTGGTAATGGGTAATTGGTAATGGCTAATGGCTAATCCCTCTTACTTACCTTCCCCATCTCCCCTGCTCCCTCGCTCCCTCGCTCCCCCGCTCCCCCTCCCTCTCTTCCCTAGCCCCTAGCCCCTAGCCCCTAGCCCCTTCTTCTATGTGACAAGAAAAATGGCAGGCAAGCGGGAAATGGGGAAATGCGGGGTGGCTTGCCTGCCTTGCTAACTAAGCGAGCACGGAGGGATTTGAACCCCCGACCCTCAGAACCGGAATCTGATGCTCTATCCACTGAGCTACGTGCCCTCGCTTTTTTGAATTATAGCACGTCTGTCGGCAAAATGGAGTGAGTGAGAAAAATTTGCGATCGCATCCTCGAACTACATATTTTAGAGCTGGACTTCCCGCAAATTGTATTCAAAAATACTTTTTTTAGCTTTCGGCTGTCGTCATCCCCCGAATTTCGGGGGACTTATAGAGGGTATCCTAGCAAAATTCAAGCTGTGCGATCGCGGAATTTCTCGCATCCTCTATCCTGTCAATCAAAGCTTTGAGAGAAGCTTTTTCTGGGAATGCAAATCTGCGATCGCTTAAATGATCGAAAGCTTCCCATTCGCCGCTAACTTCCATATCTTGCCACAAAAACCAGTCTCGATAGATTTCGCCAGTATCAATATCATCGCACAAAGCCAGCCAATCATCTCCCGTCAAAGCATCTGCATTTAATGCTACTAACTCCAACCAAGCTAATGCAATGCAGCTATCTAAATCGCAATTATCCTTATCCTTAACTGATTCAGATTGATTAGGGGTAGCTAGAGGTGAACAAAGAATAGTTTCCATGATTGTTACCTGGGTTGTTAAAGAACTGTTCTATCTGTTAACTCTTGGGCCGATTTAGGTGAATAGTGAAATCAAAAATGACAAGTCCGATCGCGCTATTCACCGAAAGCAATTAACTACTACTTAGAAACACAATTGAGCATTCGTAAAGTAGCTGCGGCTGCATAATTACGCTTCGCTCCGGCATCTGGGAAAAACTGATTGCCACTTTCATTCAAAGGAGAAGCTATAGAACAATAACCAGACATTTGATTAATTGTGGAAGCGGCCCAGTGATTGGGGGTATCTGAGAAAGTTTTAACTGGTTGTGTGGGGGATAAATTGGGAGATTGACCTTGCAAAGTCAAACCAAATTCTGCTGCTTTTCTTAGCACTGCCATCATTTCAGCGCGGGTGACAAGTTGCTGCGGTTTAAACGTCCCATCTTCATAGCCGCTGACAATCTTATTATCCTGTGCAAATTTGATTTTAGCAGCACTCCAGCGGGAAGCTTCAACATCAGCATAAGGACGAGATGATACTTGAGTGGGAATACTTAAATTAGCACCCTTGACTCGCTTCAAAGATTCCAATACTAAAGATACCAATTGCTCCCTAGTTAAAGCTTCTTGAGGGCGGAAGGTATTATCGCTGAATCCAGCAACGAATCCCAACTCTACAGCCTGTTGAATTTCTTTAGAATAGATATCGCTACTGATATCTTTAAAAGCAGTAGTAATAGGCGGTGTATCAGTCCCATTATTTACAGTTCCCGGAGCAGTTTGATTGCTGGCTAAATAAAAGTGTCCGAGGGTTTTACCGTCATAAGCTCGTTTAGCAAAACGCCATTCTGGATCGAGAAAAACCTTCATGAAACCGCCAGTTACACCGCGCGTTCTACCAATCACAACAGGCTGATAATTTGGGTCGTTAGGACTGCCGACAAGCAGAACATCGCTGCCATTATTCTGCAAACTTAAACTATATTTTAATGCCAAATCAGTACCAGCCATGCGGATAGAATAACCATTGCTATCTGTGGCGCGGCCGCAAAGACCAGTGAAGTCAAAATTTAACAGCAACGGATCGATGGTAACGGGGTTAGAACCGCTTTCGCTCCAGCAAGAACGCGACTTAGATATTTGTTCTAAAACTAACAGTTGGTGGCCGCCTAAACCGCGCGGAACTGCAACGGCAACAACGCTGTTTTGGTCAATTTCTGTTTGGTCAAATTTATAAGCTGCGGCAGCTTGATTTAAAGTATTGATTGTGAAGATAGCGGCGGTACCGAAAGCAGCCATTGCCAGTCTGCGTAAAATATTCATTTTGTATTCCCTGTTTGCTTGATGTCACTACTTTAAAAAATTGGAGAGGGGTTCCGCGCAGGAGATTAGGGAGTTAAAAAATATTTTTAGGGGAAATCATTGAAAACCTTACAACTACTGACTGGAGAGGGTTTGAGTCGGTTAGTGTCAAAAATGTGGCTAAAAATTAACTTCCTTAAATTAGGGCGAGTTTCCTATCTCCCTTAAAATCGTCTAAAATACCAAGTTAAGGCGTTAAACTCGGTTTTCGGTAAAAGAGAAGTGCTCAAGTCAAAACGCGATCGCGGTCGAATTCTTACCGCCTCTGGGTTGAAAAAAATTAATGAGGCGATTCAGGAGTGGTCTGACCAGAACAACCTCAAAGGCACGCTGGCTGAGGTAGAGGCGGAGTCGGGTGTCGGCGCTGATACTGTTAGCAAAATTCGGCAGGGCCGAGATGGAGCCGACCTCAGCAAAATTCGCCAGTTATTCGCGACTTTTGGGCTCACCCTTGACCCAAGCGACCACAATTCTGCTAAACCTGACAGCAACCAGGTAAATACGGACTTTACAGTTAGTAATGACATTCCTTTACCTACGGCAGAACCAGAATTGCCGGGGGGACAAGTCGATGTAAATTCTAGATTTTATGTGGAACGGCCACCAATTGAAGAACGTTGCTATGAGACAATTTTGCAATCAAGTGCATTAATTCGGATTAAAGCTCCGAGACAAATGGGTAAAACTTCTTTACTTTCTCGGATTTTAGATAGCGCTTCACGTCAAGGTTATTGCACCGTTCCGCTGAGTTTTCAGCTAGTAGATAAAGGCGTGTTTGCAAATTTAGATAAATTTTTAAAGTGGTTTTGCGCTTATATCGGGCGAGAATTGAACTTGCCGAATCAATTAGATGATTATTGGGATGATATTTTTGGCAGTAAAGTTAATTGCAAAGATTACTTTGAAAAGTATATATTGCCGCAAATCGATAGTCCGGTAGTTTTAGGTTTAGATGAAATCGACCGTATTTTTCAATATACGGATATTGCTGAAGATTTCTTGGGATTGCTACGAGCTTGGCATGAAGAATCAAAACGTCGAGAGATTTGGAAAAAACTAAGATTAATTGTAGTTCACTCCACAGAAGTTTACATTCCCATGAATATCAATCAATCCCCTTTCAATGTGGGGTTGCCAGTGGAATTACCAGAGTTTAACGCTCAACAAATCGCAGATTTAGCGCAGCGGCATGATTTGAAGTGGTCAGAGCAAGAAGTATTAGAATTAATGGCAATTGTGGGGGGAAATCCTTATCTAGTGCGAGTAGCATTATATCACATTTCACGGCAGGACTTGACCCTTGAACAGCTCAAGCAAACTGCTTTTGGAGAAGGTGGAGTTTATAGCGATCATCTACGCAGGCAGTTGTGGAATTTGGAACAGTATCCAGAATTGACGGCGGGAATGAGAGAAGTAGTTATGGCGAGTTCTTCGGTACAGTTAAAAACGATGCAGGCATTTAAATTAGAAAGTTTAGGGTTAGTAAAATTACAAGGTAATGAGTGCAGTCCGAGATGTGAATTGTACCGCCAATATTTCAGCTTGCACTTGAGTCAAAATTTGCGCGATAATGGGACTATAGATTAATAGCATCTGGGAAAAAATCAGCATCTAGAATTTCGTCAATAGTGTAGGGACACTCTGTAGGAAAAGTAACTAGAGGTAATTCAGTTTCATTGGTAGCAGCCTTTTTACCCCGGCGGTAGCACTCGCCTAAAACTTCTTCTAGAGCGGGATTAAGACTAGGACTATCTAGCAGTAAATCTTCAATTCGGTTGCGTTGTTCATCAATCGTATTTCGCCAAGAGCTACTTCGCAAACTAGACTGAAATTGCCACTTTAGTAAATGCTGTAACAACACTTCTAATCGACTTTTCAACTCCCGCCGCTCCGATTTACCCAAGCTTTCAATTTCCTCAATAACAGCTTCCCATTCTACCTGTTTAAATTGCTCAGTACGAAGCAAATGCACCGTTTTTTCTGTCCATGCCACAAAGTCCGTATTATACAACTGAGCTATGTTTTTCGGCATCTGGCTCATAGGCTCCTTAAATCCCAGTAATGAGATAGACTTAACTTAGTTTACATTTATTTTAATGAATTTAGCAACAAAACCATCCTACTATCAAGTCGGCGGGAGTCTAACAGGTGACGCTTGCAATTATGTGAAGCGGCAAGCAGATGACGACCTCTACAGCGCATTAAAAGCTGGAGAATTTTGTTATGTTTTGAATTCCCGACAGATGGGTAAATCGAGTTTACAGGTACGAACAATACAAAGACTAAAAGCTGAGGAAATCGCCTGTGCAGCTATTGATATGTCAGAAATTGGAAACCGGGGCGTGACTCCTGAACAGTGGTATGCTGGTCTAATTCGCACCATAGAAAATAATTTTAATCTCTCAGATGTTGTCAATGTCCGAACTTGGTGGCGAGAGCGCGATTTTTTAGCACCTGTGCAGCGTTTGAGCGAGTTTATAGAAACTGTAATGCTGGCTAATATTAGCAGCAATATTGTAATTTTTATCGATGAAATTGATAGCATTCTCGCTCTCAATTTCCCCGCCAATGATTTTTTTGCTCTCATTCGCTCTGGTTATAATAAACGTCCTAATAATCCTGAGTATAATCGCCTGACTTGGGTACTCTTGGGTGTAGCATCGCCAAAAGATTTATGCAGAGATCCAGGTTCTAGTAGTACACCTTTTAATATTGGTAAGGCAATTGAATTATCAGGTTTTGACGAAGAGGAAGCAAAACCTTTAACGGCTGGTTTGGCAGCAGTTGCAGAAAATTATCAGGCGATTATGAGGGAAGTTTTATACTGGACTGGAGGACAACCTTTTTTGACTCAAAAGGTTTGTAAACTTATCCTTGAGAATACAGATTTAACCGAAAAATCTGAGCAAATTTCCCCCGAATTTATAGTAAGAAAAGTGGTGCATCAGAGAGTAATTGAAAATTGGGAAGCTCAGGATGTACCAGAGCATCTTTCGACAATTAGAGATCGTATTCTCACAGAAGATAAACATATTGTTAGACGCTTAGGGTTATATCAGCAAATTTTACAATATGGCGAAATTATCGCCGATGGCACTCCCGAACAGATGGAGCTGCGGCTATCAGGATTAGTCGTTAAACGGGGAGATAAATTAAAAGTATCAAACCTAATTTATCAGCATATTTTTGATATAAATTATGTGGATTATGAGTTAGGAAAGCTACCACCTTACTCTCAAGCAATCAAAGCGTGGCTAAATTCTAATTGTCAGGATTATTCTCAGTTATTACAAGGTGAAGATTTGCAGTTAGCATTAGTCTGGGCTGCTGGTAAAAGTTTGAGAAATCACGATTTCCAATTTTTGACAGCTAGCCAACAAGTAGTTTTAGACGAGCGAAAACAAACTCTAGAATCGGCTAAAATTGAGACTGAAAAAGCCAGAATTAATGCTGCAAAAGCCAAGACAGAAGCAGCAACTTCAAAGCAAAAAGCTAAACAATGGATTGGGATAGGTTCTGGTATATTGGCGGCATCTTTGGTAGGCGCAATCAGTTTTTCAACTCTAGCTTATCAGCGGTTTCAACTAGCTCAAACAAGTATTGAAATAGAACAAAATGGGACAGATGCTTTACTTTTAGCGATTTCTCAAAATTCAGAAAATAGCCAAGCTTTATTAGAGGCTTTACCGAGGGCAATCGCAGCGGGTCAGAAGTTGAGAGCATTGGTGAAGAATAAGCCAGTTTTGCAGCGATATCCAGCAACAAGACCTCTATTAGCTTTACAGATAATTCTCGATAAACTCGACGCACAAGAGCAGTTTAAAGGGTCTTTTCTTCAAGGAAGAGAGATAGCTTGGCAAGGTCACATTGGTGCTGTCACCAGTGTGAGTTTTAGCCAAGATGGACTATTTTTAGCGACTGTTGGAGTAGATAATTCAGTTAAGCTGTGGAATCTATCAGGCAAAAAGACTTATGAATGGAAAGCTTTACAAGAGTCAATTAATAGCCTGATTTTTAGCCCTGACGGAAAATATTTAGCCACAGGTGGAAGAGATGGTACTATCAAATTATGGAGTTTATCAGGTCAAAAAATTTATGAATGGAAAGCTGTTAAGGGAGCAATTACCAGTATTAGTTTTAGCCCTGATGGGAAGCTTTTAGCTGTTGCTGGTATAGACGATGCTGCAAGGTTGTGGAATCTTTCTAAACTGCCAAACTCTATCGCCTCTGGTGTTACACTCCCAGGGAATAATGGTTTAGTGAGAAGCGTAACCTTTAGCCCAAACGGAAAATTTTTAGCGACTTTAGATGGCAATTCTACAGTCCGGCTTTGGAATATCTCAGGAAAGTCAGAAGAAACTTTGCCCACCCAAGCTATTAGTATTAGCTTTAGTTCTTCTCAGCAGCAAAGACTATTTGCTACAGTAACTTTAAATGGTAAAGTGGGACTTTGGGATATGTCAAAAAAGGATTTATTGAAGGAGATAGAGACTTTGCATTTAGATACTAAGTTAGTTAGCTTTAGCCCCGATGGAGAGCGTTTTGCGACTGTCGGAATTGATAAGACGGTGCGGCTGTGGAATTTAGCGGGGCGACAAGTTGCTCAATTTGATTTTAACGAGAATGTTGTTAATGTAAGCTGGAGCCCTGATGGTAAAAAACTTGCTGTAGCAGGAAGTAATGGTACTATCTGGCTGAGGCGAATTGAAGATTTAGAGGAATTGTTGGTGAGAAGTTGCTCTTTTTTAAGCCATCAGCCTAATTACGCAACTAGAGTTTCAAGTATGTGCAAATTTTAGCGCAAACGACCTCACTACTCCAATTTACACCAAAAAAGTCATAAATTTACCGAAATTAATTAAGCTATAGTAGTAGCAATACATAGACTAACAGTAAACTGGGAAAATATAATCTGAGACAAAAATGGCACACCAGCAAGGTTCAAATTCTACTAACGCGCTGATTCGGACACCTATCGGTATCCTAGCGGGTGCATCTTATCCTTTTCGAGCATTGGGATTCCTTTTGCAGACTCCTAGACTCTGGGGTTACGTTCTAGTTCCCGTATTGGTAAATTTAATAATTGGCACTGCTCTTTATCTGGGCTTACTGTTTCCTAGTTTGCAAGGAATAGATGCTCTGGTTGCTGATTTATCAGTCAAATTTAATGCTCTGATTGCGGGTTTACCTGCTTGGTTGAGCTATTTAAGCGTTTTAACTTCTGTATTAGGTTGGCTATTACGAGTCCTTCTCGTTGCGGGATTATTGCTAGTAATTGGCTTTTTATTGGTGCAATTTGGGGTGATTTTAGGTGCGCCTTGGTACGGCCAATTGTCGGAGCAGTTAGAACTTTTGAGAATTGGTAATTTACCTCCAGCAGATACAAGTTTGCTCGGTATTTTTGGCGAAATCAAAAGAGCAGTCGGGTTTGAATTAAGAAAATTGCAACTTCTGATTAGCGTGGCCTTGCCATTATTACTATTAAATTTTGTGCCAGGAATAGGATCTATTGCTGCAACTGTCGGAGGTATTGCCTTGGGAGCAACCCTAGTTTGTTTGGATTTCCTGAGCGCACCTTTAGACAGGCGACGGCTTAATTTTCAAGATAAGTTAGCAGTAGTTCGCGCTAGTTTGCCTGGAAGTGCAACTTTTGGTTTAGTTTGCTTTGGTTTGGTAAGCATTCCGCTGTTGAATTTGCTGGCAATTCCCTTATGCTTAGTAGCAGGAACGCTATTTTTCTGCGATCGCATTTGGCCGGTTCGCTTTGCTGATGCAGAGAGAAGCAGCGAGTCAAAATCAACGGATTCTTTAATAGAATAGAGCGGTTGTGGGGACAGATTTCATATATTTACAGGTAAACTGAAGTAGATTATTGGGAAGGTGAGGATTAATTTATGGAACTAGAAGGCAATGTGAAACAGCAATTTGACCGCGCCGCTGCCGCTTATGGCACGTCGCCAATCTTTGCTAAGGGACACGATTTAGCGCTGATGGTGAAAACGGCATCGCCAACAGCAGATACGATCTTATTAGATGTTGCTTGTGCAGCGGGTCATACAGCTTTTGCCTTTTCGCCAAAGATTCGGGAGGCGATCGCGATCGACTTAAGTCCGGGAATGTTGGCAGAGGCGAAACAACAAGCAGCAGCGCGAAAGATTACAAATATTCAGTTTCAAGAAGCTAGCGCGGCCGAATTGCCTTTTAGCGATCGCCACTTCGATCTCGTCACCTGTCGCTACGCAGCTCATCACTTCCCCAGTTTACCACCCATTTTAGCTGAAATCCTCCGCGTTCTCAAACCCGGAGGTCAATTGCTAGTAGTAGATGCGATTTCTCCCGAAGAAAAACCCCTAGCAGAGTTCATTAACCAAGTAGAATTACTACGAGATCCTTCTCACAATCGCTATTGGATGCTGTCTGAATGGCAAGCGGCGGGAGAAAGTATTGGCATTCCTTTCACAATAATTTCTCAGTGGAATTTGCTAATTGATTTTGCCGACTGGACAGCGCGACAACAAACACCAATGGCAGCGGTTTCTGAATTAGAAACCCTTTTTGATAGTGCTTCCACCGCCGCGCGATCGGCTTTTTCTATTGTTAACTCGCCTGTGCGATCGTTTCATCTACCTTCAGTTTTATTGCAAGCAACGAAATCAATTTCTTCTCTCTGAAAATCGATTATTCTTGATTATTTTGACAATAACCTTGACTCTCAATCAAAGTTATGCTACTATTTAATATAATTGTCGGTTCTGATGGGGAGCAGCCATCAGACGTAAGGGGGAAAGTCCAGTGTAAATCTGGCGCTGTCCCGCAACTGTAATGAGAGTTTCTTATTCTCTGAGTCAGGATGCCCGCCGATAGTTTTCGATGTTGCCCAAATATCTGCGAGGTACAGATTATGTCTAAAAGCTTTTTGCGATTCCAAGTCGAGAATATCGTCTCAAGTCACAATAGCAAGCAGGTTGTGGCGGTATTGCCTAGTTGCTGTTAGTAGCCTCATCTCTCCCCATGTGCCCCTAGTTAGCTTTGCAATGCTAGCAGGTGTGAAACTGAGCCGCAGCCAAGCGGTTATTTCAGTCCTGTCGATATAGTTGGTTAACCAATTTTTACGATTCACAATTCAGTAGTATTTTCTGAGCCTAATTGCCGTGATATGGGGGTAATCGATGACGATTGCTCTATTTAATCTGCACGCCATCTTATTTAATCAGTTAACAGCTAATAGTTAATAGTTAACTGTTAACTGTTAACAGATGGCCTCAAAGTTGTTCACAAAAGAGCTTTATTGAATGGAAACCACAATTAAAAAATCTGACTTTGTTCTGACTCCCTATATGAGGAGTAACGACTTATGGGCGACTTATCAAATCCTCAACACGCTTGTCCCTTATCTTCTTTTATGGTTTTTAGCAGTAAAAGCAGTTGCGATTTCCTTTTGGTTGCTACCGCCGATAGTGCTTCTAATTGTACTTTTATCCGTGCGTTGTTTTTCTTTAATGCACGATTGCGGACACTATTCGCTCTTTAGTTCAAAAAGAGTTAATCGAGTCGTAGGTTTTATCCTGGGTGTCATCAACGCCATCCCTCAATACCCCTGGTCAAGAGATCATGCCTACCATCACAAAACCAATGGTGATTGGGAGCGATATCGCGGTATTGCCGACTTTCTTTCTACCGAGGAATTTTCAAAACTCAATTCATTTGACCAAAGGCTTTATGAATTACTACGACATCCATTAATGGCTTTTCCCGGCGGTTTTTTCTATCTCGCGATCAAGCCAAGAATTGCCCTGATCGCAGGAACTTATGATTTTATTCGCGATCTATTTACTCGATTGAAAACATCTCCCGGCATGAGTTTATCAGAAATTATCTCTGCTCATAAGTCCAAACATTGGTACACGGTGGCAGAATTTTGGGATCTGCTGTTTAACAACATTTGCGTTATTGGTGGCTTAATTATCTTTAGCTATCTCTTGGGGCCGGGATTCTTCTTAACCATGTACTCAATTATCTTGACTTTTTCTGCTGCAATCTTCATCTGGGTCTTTTTTGTACAGCACAATTTTGATGGCTGCTACGCCCACAAAACAGCAGACTGGAGCTACATTAGGGGAGCAATCGAGGGCAGCACTTACCTAGAGTTACCGACAATTCTCAAGTGGTTTACCGCAGATATTGGCTACCACAACATTCATCATCTTTCTGAAAGAATCCCTAATTATAATCTCGAAGCTTGTCATAATGAAAATATTCACTTGCTATCGAAAGTAAAAAAGCTGCGGATCGGCGATATGCTGGAATGTTCCAAGTTTATTCTCTGGGATGCTGACTCTAATCGCCTGGTATCGATCGCATCATTTCGTCAAGCGTCCCAATCAATGGCTCTAGGTACATAACCAAGTTTCCTAGACAAAATGGAAAAAGTTATTGTCAAAAATGTTGAGGTTAAATCGGGATGAATTTATTGTTTGCTACACTGGGAATTCTGCTGACACTCCTAATAGTAGGAATTGCACTCTATCTACTCACCGCTCGTCGTTATCAATCATCTGATTCTGTTGCCAATTCCTATGACGAGTGGACGGAAGACGGCATTTTAGAGTTTTATTGGGGCGAACATATTCACTTAGGTTATTATGGTTCGCCACCACAACAAAAGGATTTTTTAGCGGCTAAATCTGACTTCATCCATGAAATGGTGCGTTGGGGCGGTTTAGATCGATTATCTCCCGGCACTACCGTTTTAGATGTCGGTTGCGGAATTGGCGGTAGCAGCCGCATTCTGGCCCAGGATTACGGGTTTGCAGTCACCGGGATTACCATCAGTCCTCAACAAGTCAAACGTGCTCAGGAACTCACGCCAGCAGGTCTGAATGTCCAGTTTCAGGTAGATGATGCGATGGGATTGTCATTCCCAGATGGGAGTTTTGATGTAGTTTGGTCGATCGAAGCAGGCCCGCATATGCCCGATAAAGCTATTTTCGCCAGAGAGTTGATGCGCGTACTCAAGCCCGGTGGGATAATGGTTCTGGCTGATTGGAATCAGCGGGACGATCGCCAGCAACCGCTGAATTTTTGGGAGAAACCTGTGATGCAGCAGTTACTCGATCAATGGTCGCATCCTGCTTTTTCCAGTATTGAAGGCTTTTCTGAACTTTTAGAGGCGACGGGATTTGTTGAGGGAGAGGTGAAAACCGCAGATTGGACGGAACAAACTCTACCTTCTTGGCTAGATACGATTTGGCAGGGAATTATTCGTCCGCAAGGGTGGATGAAATATGGAGTTTCTGGCTTTATTAAGTCTGTGCGAGAAGTGCCTACGATTCTGTTGATGCGGTTGTCATTTGGTGCGGGTCTTTGTCGCTTTGGGATGTTTCGCGCGATCCGGGCTAATGTAGTAACGCGATCTATAGAGGTGGAAGCAGCAAAAATTCTGCGGGAGGAAGCCAATGCGAATGCAAAATGACCTTTGGCAAGGATATTTTGGCTATTGGCAGAACCGCTTCATTCACCATAATATTTTGATTCTGGGATACACGGCCTGGATTGGTTATGTAAATGAAGGACGTGGGCTGGTAGTTTGCGATGTTGTGGATGTAGTTCCTCCGTTCATTGATTGGACTATTGATATTGTTAACTTCAATCGGACATTTATTCCTCAAGGGCAGGTAGGGCGGTATCTGCAAGGTCTGGAACTGGAGGAAGAGGCTGTTAGTGGATTACTAGGGGCGATCGCGACCTATGACCCCACTCAGGCGATGGTAATTTTGGTTATTGGTAACGGTGCGATCGATATCAACTTGTTGCAAAACTTGGCGATTTCCCCTGCTGAATGTTATAAACAGGTGCAGCAACGTTGGGGGGAATTTCAGTCTGATTTAACCACCCACAGGAGATGACGATGAACAAAGCTTCTAGGGACAAGATTTATGAGACTGAGAGTTGCAGATAAATCTATAAATTTACCAAAGTTGATAGTAGTTAGTTGTAGTGCGATTGCCCTAGCGTTATGTGCAAATGGACTGGGAGTATTAGCAGCAGAGACGCAATTTGGAAACAGAACATTTGCTGATTGGTGTCGCGATCGGACTTCTTTAAGTCCTGAAGCTAAACATACTGTTGAAGTGCTGTTGGAGAAAGCTGAGACTACTGAGTGTGAGGCGGCTAATCAGACACTTTCTAGTCTCACGGCACTATACCTCTATAACAATCAAATCAGCGATCTTAAACCATTGCAATCTTTGACTAACCTAACTTGGCTCGACCTCAACGATAATCAAATCAGCGATATTAAACCCTTACAATCTTTGACTAAACTGAATGTACTCATCCTCCATAGCAATAAAATCAGCGACATCAAACCGCTAGAATCTTTAACTAACTTGACATCTCTCTCCCTCTACAGCAATAAAATCAGCGACATCAAACCGTTAGAATCTTTGACTAACCTGGATTTACTCGAACTCCATAACAATAAAATCAGCGACATCAAACCCTTACAATCTTTGACTAAACTGAATTTACTCCAACTCCATAACAATCAAATCGGCGACATCAAACCATTGCAATCTTTAACTAACTTGACATCTCTCTCCCTCTACAGCAATAAAATCAGCGACATCACACTCTTACAATCCTTGACTAATCTGACTATACTCGACCTCAGCAACAATAAAATTAGCGATATTAAACCCTTAGAATTTTTGACTAAACTGAATATACTCGACCTCAGCAACAATAAAATCAGTGATATCGAACCATTGCAATCTTTGACTAAACTAACTATACTTTACCTCTACAACAATCAAATCAGCGATATCAAAACATTGAAATCTTTGACTAAACTGATGCTACTCTACCTCGGCGGAAATTCGATCGATACCAAAACTTGTCCTCTTTCGCCAGAGTCTATCTGTAAGTGGGAACCACTATGATGAATTTAGTTGCTTTAAATGATGTTGCTTAAAGCCGATTAATATCAAATCTCGCCGATTGCAAATAGGACTTTTTTGGTGAACTACTGTATTAACCCTAAGTGTCACAATCGCCAAAACTCCGATGCAGTTAAATACTGCCCAGCTTGCGGTACAGCTTTGCTAATTAACGATCGCTACCGCATTATCAAACCATTGCGATCGTTAGACTTAGGACATCCTACAGAAATATTTGAGGTAGAAGATTGGGGAACTGACGAACAAGAATGGGGAACTCACAAAGTCCTAAAAGTCCTAAAATATACTGATTTTTTTGCTTTAGGGCGTACCTTTGTTTATTTACTGACAGGTAAAGCGCCTATAAATTTGATATCAGATAACGACCCAGAGCAAATTATTTGGAGGAATAGCACTGTTAAAATTGAAAATTACTTAGCAGATTTTATAGATGAAATGATGAATATTAAACCTGAAAAGCGGCCTAAAAATACGCAAATTCTACTTAAAAAATTAAAGTTATTCGTAACGCCACCCTAACTAACTAAGAAACCGGGTTTTTTGACGAAAATATAGCAACCGCTAAGGCAATACCAGACACTATCGATTGCTGGAACCCGCTGATTTTATTCCCTTCTTCCCTAGCCCCTAGCCCCTAGCCCCTAGTCCCTAGTTATTACCCACAGATTCTCTCAAAAACCCGGTTTCTGCTACGACCTGCGTAAGTCCTAAAGTATTAGAGTGCAGCTAGCCGCGCCGCTAGCGCCTCAATATACTGCTCGCTATTATGCTCTTTGAGTACCAATTCATAACCGCATTTTGCTTGTTTTTCCGCCTCTTGGGGATTGTTTAGTAACTTTATAATTGCATTCCGCAAACCTTCAGCATCCCCTGGATTAACTACTGTAGCGATACCAGGAGGCGCAAGGTAATCAGCCAAACCTTGAGTTTTCGTCACTACCACCGGTCGCCGAGTTGCCATCGCTTCTAGAAAAACTTGGATACCCGCAGCATACTTATTATCTGTCAGAGTAACTGCAACTATATCCGCATCGCGGTAGAGTTGCACCAACTCAGGCCAAGGGTAGAATTTACGGGACATATTCTCCGGCAGAATTTCAGGAAAAGCTTGCTTTAATGCGATCGCATCCTTAGAGAAACCGCTAATTTTCACATCCACATCTAAATTAGAAGTAGCTTCAGCAAGCAGCCTGTAATCCCGCTTTTCTAACCCGACGCTGGCGATCGTTCTACGCCCCTTATCAGGTCTTGGGGGGCCCGGCGTGAAAAAGTTTGTATCTGTCTGATCTAGAAGCAGCCAGCATCGGGATTCAGGCAAATTCAAGTAGCGGCACAGGAAATTAGCTTGAGGACTAGCACAAGCAATAAACAAGTCAATCCGGTTTCCCAAACCAAACAATTTCAGAGCCAAACGGCCGCGCGGCCGATCTATATTATGAAAAAATACAGCAATTTTGGGTCGATTAGACTTAGCCCCGCAAAGCGTGGCTACGGGAATACCAATATCCTCACCCGTACACAAGATCGTATCATTGCGATCGAGTTGCTCAGACAGCTTGCGGGCTAAGGCCCAATGTTCCGGCCGACTAGAAACTTTAGAGCGTATCCGATCGAGAAATAATGGGGAATACCCCTCTGGTTGATGGATAGTCGCCCCTAACCGCTGGCTGAGTCCCCACATCACATGACGCGGACAAATGCCAACTTCAGCATCTTTAGCGATACTCTCAAGGTCAATCGGGCGACTTAATGCTAAGTGATACTTCAAAGCGTCCTCCTTTTCCTTGACTGATAATCATGACATAGTGACCTATAGCAGTTTTCGGTTGCCTGAGAACAGGGTAATTGCTAATTAAGAACAGTACCTCCTCAAGTGAAAACTGGTATAAGTTAATCGTTGCGCCTTGCCCACACTACAATATGTTCACCTCTCAATTAATTACGCCTTTATTTTTAGCTATATGTCGTATCTTTCCACTGACCAAGACCAAAAAATTCGCATTCTCATGCGCGACTGCGGTCAACAGGCTCAAAAATTGGCTCGCTTGCCGTTTGAGGTTTCCCAAAAAGGGCCAAACGACTATGTAACAAATATAGACCAGTTCTTAGACCGACAACTCTCCGCCGAATTTCACCAGCTTTTTCCTGAAGATGGCACGATCACCGAGGAAAATCCTCTTTCTAGAGGAGCTTTTCACGCCAATTACCGCCGGATCTGGTGTATAGATCCTCTGGATGGCACAGAGGAGTTTATTCAAAAAAAACTTTATTACTCAGTAATGATCGGTTTACTATCAGATAACGAACCAGTAGCCGGCTGGATTTACGCCCCCGCTTTTGACTTGATGTATTGGGGTGGCAAAGATTGGGGACTGTTTCAAACAGAGGGAGACAACAACCCGCAGCCCTTAGTAGTTGCCAAACCTCCCGCGCCTACCCGCGAGAATTGTAAAATTATTTTGGGGGACAGAGACCAAAAAAACTTTGGTAGTGCGATCGCCCAACTCATTCCCGGAGTTCAATTCTACTCCCTCGGTAGCTTCGGTCTCAAAGTGATTGAAGTCATACAAGGTAGAGCAGGTTTATATCTCTACTTCAACGGTAGAGTTAAACTCTGGGATACCGTCGGCCCCTTAGCCTTAGCAAAAGCCGCAGGATTAGTCTGTTGCGACTTAGATGGGGAACCCCTTTCATGGACAGCCGACGCTGTAGACCCCTTAACACTGGCCCACAAACAAGCGATCGCCGTTGGTTGGCCAGACTACATAGAAACTCTGGGCGATCGCATTCGCCAAGCAGTGCGGACAAAATCGCGATCGTCGTAAAGCCCTCCTCTGAGCGGTAAATTACCTCCCAGAGGGCGGCATTACAAAGAATCTTAAGATTTTCATACGATCCAAGCCCCACCGCCCTTATCATCAATAATTAAGGAGCAAAAAGTTCTTTTTGCCGAGCAACCTTAGTTCCCCAACTGCCGGCTGTGGCATATTAAAATTTCCCCATTACCGCGAGTTTTCATGGAGACAGAAGCTTTTAGTGAGCTTTTCCCCCTCTTAAAGGGAGCCAACCCACAGACATTGGAAAGTCTGCTGTCCGTTGCCGTTAAGCACGAATATCCACCAGGCAGAGCTGTCTTAATGGAAGACGCTTGGGGCAACGCCATCTATTTTGTGGTGTCAGGCTGGGTCAAAGTCCGCCGTCTCTCTGGAGATAATGTCGTGACTTTGGCGATTTTGGGGCGCGGCAACTTCTTTGGCGAAATGGCCATTCTGGACGAGTCCCCCCGCTCCAATGACGTGATTGCCCTTTCAGCAGTGCGGTTGATTAGCGTCACTGCTCAGCGATTTATTCAAATCCTATTTAAAGACCAGCAGTTGCACCACCGAATGTTGCAATTGATGGTAAGACGGCTGCGCCAAACCAACCTGCGCTATCAAATCCGTAACCGACCACCAGCCGTTAAACTAGCCAATACTTTAGTCGAACTAGCAGAAAACTATGGTCAAAAAACCGAATATGGTACTGACATCTTTAACATCCCTTACAAAGACTTAGCGGACGTGACAGATATCGGTCTAGAGGAAACTAGCAAAATTATGGAAAAACTGGATAGCAAAGGTTGGATCAAAATCGATCCTGACCGTCAAGCCATCCATTTGACCAACCTCAAGCACTTGAAGAATTTAGCAAATCAATGACTGATGCCACCATCTCTCGCCCGTTACCAGCCAGCGGAACTGCTAACTCAGAGCAGATAGCGCCGGGGATTCAATACTGGGTAGCCATGCCCCAGCCAGAAAATCACCTGTTTGAAGTGACTTTGCGCGTGCAAGCTTGGCACGAATCTGTTCTGGATTTAAAAATCCCGGTTTGGACTCCGGGATCTTACTTAGTTCGAGAGTACGCTAGGCACCTCCAGAACTTCCGCGCCTACGCTGGAGAAAATCGGTCTTTGCCTTGGCGCAAAATTAGCAAAAATCACTGGCAAATTGAGACGGAAAATATCTCGGAAGTAACGGTGCAGTATTGCATTTTTGCTAATGAATTGACAGTGCGGACTAATCATTTAGACTCCTCTCATGGCTATTTTAATGGGGCGGCACTGTTTTTTTATATCCCTGGATTTGAGCGTAATTCTTACACGGTGACTATTGTGCCACCGAAACCTTCTTGGCAAGTTACTACTACTTTGCCTGCTATCTTACAGGAATCTCATACTTTCCTGGCTGTGGATTTTGATACTTTGGTAGATAGCCCCTTTGAGATTGGCTCTCACCAACTTTATGATTTTGAAGTCAGAGGAAAATCTCATTCCTTGGCGATTTGGGGTAAAGGCAATCTCGAACCGAAGCGCATGATTCGGGATATGCAGAAAATTATTGAGGTCGAAGCTGAATTATTCGGAGATTTGCCTTACGATCGCTATTTATTTCTGCTGCATTTATCAGGTTCAGGTTTTGGCGGTTTAGAACACAAGTTTAGCTGTTCGCTGAACTATCCTCGCTTTGGTTTTCGCCGTCAGGAAAAGTACGATCGCTTCATGCAGCTAGTCGCTCATGAATTTTTCCACCTGTGGAATGTTAAGCGTATCCGCCCTAAAGCTTTAGAAGTTTTTGACTATGATGGAGAGAATTATACTCCTTCTCTCTGGTTTTCGGAAGGCACGACGAGCTATTACGATCTAGTGATTCCTTTCCGAGCCGGAATTTATGATATTAAGGGGTTTTTCCAAAGTTTGGGTAAGGAAATTACTCGCTTTCAAACAACTCCTGGTCGTCAGGTACAACCTCTAAACGAGTCAAGTTGGGATGCTTGGATTAAGCTTTACAGGCGAGATGCTAATAGTGATAATAGCCAGATTTCTTATTATTTGAAAGGGGAAATGGTGTCATTGCTGTTAGATTTGCTGATTCGGGCGCGTCACGGAAATACGCGATCGCTTGATGATGTAATGCGAATTATGTGGGAAAATTTTGGCAAAGGGACTGCTAATTCCCCAAATCAGCAACAGCCACTTTTTAACGAGATCCGAACAGAAGTTGGCTTTACCCCCGAACAGTTACAAAGTGTAATTGAGTCAGTAGCAGGGATAGATTTAAGCGACTTTTTTCAGCGGTATCTAGACAGCACCGAAGAGTTGCCATTTAACGAATACCTAGAACCCTTTGGACTTCAGTTAGTAGGCGACGATCCTGGTGGTTCCCCCCACATCGGTTTGACCGCAGGGATAGAGAATGGACGGGAGATGATAAAATTTGTGGAAGCAGGGGGGCCCGCACAGTTAGGGGGTATTGACGCTGGGGACGAATTGCTAGCAGTTGACGGTTTCCGGGTAACTGCTGAACATTTGAGCGATCGCCTTAAAGATTATCAGCCGGGAGATGCGATCGCCGTGACTGTCTTTCACCAAGACGAACTGCGGACTTGTCGAGTTACTCTCGTCAAACCCCGCCCCAATCGCTATCAGATTCTAACATTAGAGCACCCAACATCAATTCAGAAACAAAACTTTGCTGGATGGCTCGGAGTGCCTCTATCCAAATTTGTGACATGATATACAGTTAACGGTTAACGGTTAACTGTTAACTGTTAACTGTTAACTGTTAACAAAGCACAAGAGTTTAAGGAGTAATGCTTACGTTCATAAGGGGGTCACACTTACGTTATTACCAGTTAACAGTTACCAATTAGCAATTAGCAATTAGCTATTACCAATTACCAATTACCAATTACCAATTACCAATTTTTATTATGCAACCACCACCTCCTCCATCCATTAATCCCCGTCAAATGAACCTACTAAGGATTGTTGCTTCTATGGCATGGTCTGACGGAGAACTCGCAACAGAAGAAGTGGATTTAATGTTAAACCGCTTCAGTCGTTTATTTGCCCCCGGTGACAATCAGCAACAAGTGCAACAAGTGCAACAAGAATTGCGAGATTACTTGATGCAAAATCTCCCCTTAGATGAATTGATTCCACAATTAGAAAGCCAGGAAGAACGCGAATTAGTGTTGCAACTAGGTTATGAAGTGATTGCTTCTAGTGCTCGCACGCCTGACGAACCCAAAATCAACGCTGATGAAGCAGCAGCCTATCAAAAATTAGTGCAGTTGCTAAACCTGCCGGAAGATGTAGTCAAGCGCACGGAAGCAGAAGCTTTGGTTGATGATAACGAAGAAGGAATCATCGATAAAATGGTTCGCAAGCTCCAGAAATTTATCCAAAAGTAATAGTTAATTGTTAACAGTTAACGGTTAACTGTTAACAATTAACTGTTAACTGATTACCGAGTGGCAATCATGCCCGTAAGACGAGCGTAGTCAAAAAGTCCTCCAGCATCAATTACTGGCCCTACATCTCCCAGAGGCTTAAGTTCGTAAGTTTTGCCTAGAGTGTGATTAATGATTTGATTTTGTTCAGAATCGATACTAACATCCTGGCCAGTAGCAAATAAATCGCATAGCCGCTCGACAGATTCCCAAGGGTACAATTCACCTGTAGCGGAGCAATTGCGAAAGAAAATCCGGGCGTAAGATTGAGCGACAACCGCTTGGACACCAGCAGCTCCTAATGCAATGGGAGCGTGTTCCCGTGAAGAGCCGCAACCAAAATTTTCTCCTGCAACAATAATAGGGTAGCGCGTTTTGATTTCTGGGGGTTGTATGAACTTGCCGTAACGATTGGGCAACCCTACTAGAGCGTAGCTTCCTAGTTTCTCATACTCGTCTGGCTTGGAAGGAACTAAGGTGAGATATTCAGCAGGAATGATTTGATCGGTATCGATATTATCATCTAAAACAAAAATTTGACCGCGAATTACTTTGCTCATAGTTAATTTTTCGGTTCGGTTGAGGTGATGCAGGAGTTTTCATGTATGGCGATCGCTACATTCTAACTTGCTATGCCCTCTAGAGTACAAAGAGTTCCTGAAGTGCGATCGCTCAAGCTGAAGCAACACTCAAGCCATGTTCTCCTCTTGACTCTACCCGTTACCCTCCTTAACTGATAGTCTTATGAAAAATCACATAAATACATTCGGACTGAACTATAAATTCATTCTTGAACCTAAAATGGTAGATCGGATTGATGAAATAGCCATACAAGCTCGTCAGGGTAGTGTTGCAGCGATTATTCAAGTGCTCAACGAAAAGTTGGCAGAAGTCGGTGTCAGAACTAGAGCTGTGTTTGCAGATGGTGTCTTACAACTGCTATGCGAGGCCCCAAAAGTCGATCAGCTCGAACAGTCTACCTTGGTGGAGCGCATTCGACAGATTCTCGAAGGAATTTCACCGCGCTACATTCGCCGAGTCAATATTAACAGCCGGATTGTCCGAGAACAGCAGTTGCTCTGGCTAGAAGAAATTAGCCGAAATCCCGAAAATCAATTGCTGTGGTCAAAACAAATTATCCTCGCAAAGCCCAACTTTTTTAAACAGTCCTTCGAGGATCTTAACTATATCTTCGGCTGGCTTCGCTCAGGCAAAACTCAATCCCAGAAGCCAGTTTTACCCAAAACTTCCTCATCATCTCTGTTACGCGATCGGCGACAATATCAGCGGGGTCTAGTCGGCGGAGTCAGCCTGAGTTTATTTTTGCTGATGGTAGGTTTGGTACTGCACAATTGGCTTAATGCTCAAGATTCTGAGACTGTTCAAGCTACAACTCAATCCGTACCCTACAACATTTCCCCCAATCCAGTTCCGGCAACCCCAAAACCTGCAAGTATCGCTCAATCTCAAGATGATTTCGCACAAGCTGTGCGGCTAGCTCAACAAGCCGCAGACAGTGGTAAAAACGCTCAAACTCGCGAGGATTGGTTGGTAATAGCTGCTAAATGGCAGCAAGCATCCGAACTGATGAGCGCAGTAGTGCCCGCTCATCCACGCTACGATACCGCTGTAAACAGAGCTGCGCTTTACCGCCAATACAGTGACGACGCACAACAGGAAGCTCAGAAGTATTAGGGACTGAAAACTGGGGAAGGTAGGGAACATAATCACCAAATGGCTAATGGCTAATGGCTAATGGCTAATTGCTAATGGCTAATGGCTAATGGCTAATTGCTAATTACCCATCCTCCCCATCTTCCCCATCTCCCCTATCTTCCCCATCTCCCCCATCTCCCCATCTCCCCTATCTTCCCCATCCTCCCCATCCTCCCCATCTCCCCTGCTCCCCTGCTCCCTCTCTCTTACCCTAGCCCCTAGCCCCTAGCCCCTAACCGCAAAAAAAATACTCGTACCCTGACCTAATAGAAATTTGAGAAGTTGACTACCAGCAGGCTAGAGTTTGCGAGTACATCCTTAATTGCTAATCCAAAATCCAGGTTGATACCAATATAGTTGGTAAATAGTAAGATTGCTCTACTGTCATTGAGGCTTTCTGGAATCTATGAGTCGATCGCCCCAAAACACAACCAATCGGACTAGAGATCGTGTCACTACCTGGTTGAACGACTCTAAGTCTATGGAACCCCTTGTAGAAGCTATGCTGACATGGTTCGAGGTGCTGGGCTATACCGTTTTGCTTCAATCAGATATTGTCTCAGGACGACATCAGGGGATTTTGCGAAGTTATTGCAATAGCATACTGGGCGATCGCTTTCGTCAGGCAATGCAGCGCATTAATCCAACGGTTACACCTCAGCAGATTGAGTCTCTCCTCCATCAGCTCACAACAACTCGCAGCCGGCCAATGCTGCAACAAAACCGTCAATGGCATTTGCAATTATTGAATGGTATTCAAGTTGAGTCTTCAGTAACCGAGTCTGGTACACCCCTTACCTTAGAACTGATAGATTTCTCCAATTTACTTAACAACGACTGGTTAGTAATCCACTCTTTTCCTGTGATTGAGGGAGATTATCAACATTGTCTGGATCTAATTATCTTTATCAACGGATTACCCTTAGCAGTCTTTCATGGTCTGCATGGCGGGGATGAATCATGGTCAATCCGCACTGCTTATTTACAGCTTCAAGATTATAAAGAACACCTGCCCAAGTTTTTCGCATTTAATGAGTTGTTAGTGCTTTCTAATGGTGTGCAGTCTCGGATCGGCACACTCACAAATTCATGGAAACAATTGATTACAATTAACTCGGTTAACGGAGAAGATAGCTCTTTTGCAGGGCAGACCGAGATAGAAAAATTAATTCAAGGTGTTTTCGATAAGCGGCGTTTCTTTGAGATCGTTCAGTATTTTATTGTCTTTCGACAGACCAAGACAATGTTAACCAAAAAGCTAATTTCTCATTCATTTTGTACTATTACTACCCCTAAATACTTGGAGATAAATTGTGAAGACAGGACTCTTTTGCACCTACGAAAATCACTATCAGGATGCCCAGCGAGCAATCGTCGAACAGAATGCGTTGGTGCTCCATGCCGAAGCCTTGGGTTTTGAGGAAGCGTGGATTACAGAACATCACTTTAGCGATTTTCATATTAACCCGTCGATTACGGTATTGATGGCATATCTAGCAGGAGTGACATCCCGGATTAAACTTGGATCTGCTGCTGTTTTGCTGGCATTTCATAACCCCGTGACAGTGGCAGAAGAAATCGCTACCCTAGATCATTTGTGTAATGGCAGATTGTTATTAGGAGTAGCAAAAGGTGGCCCGTTTCCAGAGCAAAATCAACATTTTGGCATTGCCATGAGCGAATCTCGCCACCGGATGTTAGAAGCCTTGGAGTTGGTTGATAAGTTGCTGTACGGGAGGGAGGTTTCGTTTGCGGGAAAGTATTATCAATGCGATCGCTTAACTATCCATCCCAAACCGTTACAGTCTCCGATTCCAGTTTATCTAGCAACGAGCGATCGAGATGCGATTGAGCAAGCAGCATTACATTCCTTTGGTTTGATGGGAGGCGCACCCTTTTCTCTCGATCGATTGAAGACAAATCTAGCTCACTATCGCGCCATTAATTCCAATGGTGCTGAAAAGTTAGTGCTCTCTCGTTTCTTTTTTGTCAGTCGCACCGATGAGGAAGCAATTGAAGAAGCTTTACCATTTATTCGCTCTTTTGTAACTAGGATGACAAAAAATGTTGCCAGTCTAAAACATGATGGCAATACCCAGCATCTCAAACCATCTGCCAATCAACAAACTTGCTTTGATGAAACCTATTTGTTGGAGAACTCAATTATCGGCAGTGTCGCCACCTGTCGCGACAAAATTAAACGATTTCAGGATGAATTAAATTTAGGTACATTGGCATTGAAGCCTTGCTCCTTTGATTTGCAAAAGAATCTCACTAGCTTGACTTGCTATGCAGAACAAATTTGTAGGGGCTAGGGGCTAGAGGCTAGGGGCTAGGGGAAGAAGAAAGGGATACGATGCTCCGATGCTCAGGTAAGAGGGAAGAAGAATTGAGTTATAGCGATCGCTAATACCAATTCTCCAAATTATTGATACAGTCAACCTCCTGCCTTTTCCCCTAGCTTCCTGCTATATATTACGGGATTCGGTATTTATAAAGCAAATAAACATTATGGAGCTAAAGCAAGTATAATAAGTACGTTAACCCAAACAGTTGCGAACAGGCAAAACAATGAATTATTGAGGGTCTGGGATGGCTTTTCATCCCGGCATTTTTGATAATCCAAAACCTATGTTTATGCCTGCCGTATAAGTTTGTAATTTAGGAGAAAGTGAATGAAATTTAGTGCTCGTAATACTTTGAAGGGAATAGTGAAGTCTGTGGTGACAGGCACGGTAAACGATGAAGTGACAGTCGAATTGTCTCCTGGTGTGGAAGTTACAGCCGTTATTACCAAAACCTCGGCTGAAAATCTAGGACTGGCAGCCGGTAAGGAAGTATACGCAGTGATCAAAGCATCGGATGTCATAATCGCCATCGATTAGATCGTCTATAATCATCCGATCGCGACAAAGGCTTTTAATAACCTCCGGTCAGAATCTACTTAACTTGACCGGAGGTTTATTTTCCTCTCTTCCCTAGCCCCTTCTTTTCAGACTTGACTTAGCTTGACCGGAAGTTTATTTTCCTCTCTTCCCTAGCCCCTAGCCCCTAGCCCCTAGCCCCTTCTTTAAAGACTATTTAGCAATACCAAAGCCGTATTTCTTAAAGACAGGTTGAGCTTTCTGACTGGTGAGAAATTGGGCGTAGGCACGGGCAGTTGACTGATTTTTACTAGCTTTAATGACTGCCATTGGATAAACAATTGGAGAGTGCAAATTACTAGCAGCAGTTGCCACTTGTTTTACTTTGTTTGAAATTCTGGCATCGGTGGCATAGACAACTCCTGCATCGGCGTTACCACTTTCAACAGTTCCTAAAACGTTGCGAACCGAGTTGCCATAGACAAATTTAGACTTTAGTCGATCTAAAATTCCCAGATTTTTAAACACTTCTTCTGCGTATTGTCCAGCCGGAACGCTGCGCGGTTCTCCTACCGAAATTCTTTTGACGTTGGAGTTGGTTAATTGCTTGAAGCTTGTTAGTCCTAGCGTGGAGTTACTCGGCACTACCAACACCAGACTGTTAGTGAGTATGTTGCGACGAGTATCGGTGAGAATCAGATTTTTCTGCTGCAAAGCATCCATTTGTCGAGTTGCAGCCGCAATGAATAAATCGATGGGTGCGCCCTGCTCAATTTGTTGCTGAAGGGGCCCGGATGCCGCAAAGTTGTAGTTGACTGCAATCCCTGGGTTGGCAGATTTAAAGAGTGGATCGACTTCTTTAAGGGTTTCTTGCAAACTAGCTGCGGCGGCAATTAGAAGCGTAGGAGATTGAGCGTTGACTGGAACGGGCATGACTGCCTTGAAGCCGATTCCCAGTAGAGCTGCCAGTAATCCGCTTACAAAGGCGAGAATAAGTTTTCGTTTCATAGAACTTGAGTTGAGAAATTTGGGTTGGTATAGTTGGCTCAAAGCGATCGGACGACCGATTTACCGCTAGAATGATATTCAACTCCCAATCATACCAACATTATACCAACTTATTTGGTATTCTACGATGCCAAGAAAAGAGCAAGGCTGGATTACTTTCCAATCCTCCGATGAAGAGCGGCAAATTCTCGAACAGATTTGTCAACAGACCCAGCGGACAAAAACAGAAATTTTGCGAGAAATGATTCGACAGATGGGGCAATCGTCCTCCTCTGCCGAACTTAATGTCAACTCCATAGAATTTTCTGAGGATTTAGAGGAGGAAGGAGAAGAAGGGATACCTTCGGCAAGCTTTGGTAACGGCTCGATGAGTACAGTAGGATTACAGGCGCTACAAATCAGTGCCCGCAACGTTTTGAGAGCCAAAGTGAAACGCATTGTCAAAGGTACAGTGAATGCGGAAGTTACCCTGGCGATCGCACCATCAGTAGAGTTAGTGTCAATTGTCACTCGTACATCCGCCGACAAACTGGGATTAAAGAAAGGGAAAGAAGTCTTTGCGGTGATTAAATCCAGTAGTGTAACGATCGCAGCAGGGTGAGAACCAGAAGTTTTGGTTGCAGGCAAAAGAATCTCACAATTAATATTACAAATATTTTATAATATTAGCTTAATAATAACTCTAGTGAGTTAGTGAAGTCAAATATTTGACCGGGTATGTATAGAGTTGACATTGAGTATTACGTAAATTCTCGGAGGGGCAATAGCGCCTATTCAATCTCAGAAATTTTAGCTATTTTATTATAAGTAAGTAGGCATAGTTAAAGGTAGAATCGGGGAAGAGGAGCGCCGAGATTGTTCGCAACTATTTCTATGCCTGACTTGTAGGGGTGAAAAGCTAGCACAATTCAGCGGGGGATAGCCTGCGCTAGAATAATATTTATTTTATTTGCGGCCACCTAATTATAAACAGGGTTTGCCTATTAGCCGTAGAGTACAATTCTGCGGCCTACAGGCTAAAACATTTTAAATAACGGCTTTGCCATCATGATAAATTCTCAGGGAAATCAAGACTTTGCTAGAGCTCACTCGCGGATGGCAAAGCCTTTGACATTGCATCTACACGCAGGGCAAGAACCAGTATTACTTCAAAAATTTATGGGTCGTCTCATGCAGAACCAGACCGATCCTGCTCAACTGGGGCAGCAAATTTCCCAAATTCTTCTGGCGAACCTAGTTCCAGAAACAGTGCTGCCAAAAATAGCAGAGGTATTGGGGGCTGCTTGCCAGGGGGACTGTTGTCTGGTTGCTGCCCTCAAGAGCGATCGCGCAGAGATTCAGACGGGTTATTGGGAAATGGATCGGACTGTCGATTCTACTGAGATTTCCCAATTGCCCAAAATAACTCCAGTTAACAAATTCTTAGTATCGCTGACTGAGCGTCCTGCTTTTGGCAAAATGCTCCTGGGCGGGCGTTCTGTGGCAATTGCTGACATTCAGACCAGGGAAGTGAGTAGTACCTTGGATATAGAAGGAGAATCGCTTCCTTTTCGGGGGATGTTGGCGATCGCCACTCGCTTAGGAGGGGTCATCAACGGAACGATCGTTATCGGTTCCGTACAGCCTCGCGTGTGGTCAGTCTTAGATTTAGAGCGCCTAGAAGCCATAGCGACAATGGCTGCGATCGCCATCTCTCAACTTGAAAAAACTCAACAGATTACCACTCTACAGCAAGCAGTCCACCGTCAATCCCAATACCAAACTCTGCTCAGTTGGTTGACCTGCATAATTGACACCCCTCTAGAACTCAACCAGATTCTACAACTAGCGATCGAGGGTACTGCCGATACCCTGCAAGTAGATCGCGGCTCGATCGCCCTGCTGAAATACACAGATCCCCTATTTAAAACTCACTCCCCCAACCAAATTCCCAAAGCTAAAGTCACAATCGTCTGCGAGTGGTCTAAGGGAGCGGGGGAGCGGGGGAGCGGGGGAGCGGGGGAGCGGGGGAGCGGGGGAGCGGGGGAGCAGGGGAGCGGGGGAGATGGGGGAGATGGGGGAGATGGGGGAGATGGGGGAGATGGGGGAGTTAAATCTTCCCTATCCTCCCTATCCTCCCTATCCTCCCTATCCTCCCCATCCTCCCCATCCTCCCCATCCTCCCCATCCTCCCCATCCTCCCCATCCTCCCCATCCTCCCCATCCTCTTTCTGGCTGTCGGAGTGTTCCTTGTGCCAGGAGGCATTTACTCGCGCTCGCAAGCTGTTAGCGATCGCAGATACCAAGGAGTTACCAAATCAATACCTTGATTATGCCGCTGAAATCTTTAAGCCCCCCAGCATCAGAGCCTTATTGCTAGTTCCCCTAGTAGGAGCAACCCAAGGTACTATTTTAGGATTCTTAATATTGCAAGACTCTTCACCCCGCCTCTGGCAGCCAGAAGAATTAGAGCTTGTAGAATTAGTAGCAGCCCAAATCAGTGCAGCGATTATTCAGACTCAAACACTACAGCAAGTGCAAGCCCTTGTGGAAGATCGCACTGCCCAGTTACAGCGAAGTCTTGACGTGCAAGCTAAATTGTACGAACAAACTCGTCGGCAAGTTGACCAACTGCGACTGCTAAATCAGCTCAAAGACGAATTTCTGAGCACCGTCAGCCACGAGTTGCGGACACCTCTGACGAGTATGACCCTTGCCATTCGGATGTTACGTCAGTCCGACCTCTCCCCGGAGCGCCGCGCCGTCTATCTTGATATTCTCGATCGACAATGCTCTCAGGAAACCAATCTGATCAACGATTTACTAGCCCTACAACAGTTAGAGTCCCAGTCAGACTCTATCGAACCCGAAAAAATTGACCTCAAGCTTTTAATTCAAGATTTAGCTCAAGATTTTGACCAAAAATGGGCAGGTAAGGGTTTACATCTAGCAGTAGAAATACCCGGCAGACCCCTACCCCTACAAACCGATCCCAAAAGTCTAAGGCGCATTCTGCTGGAACTATTGACAAATGCCGGCAAATACTCTGCGGCTAACAGTACCGTCGTTTTGGCGGCCTATTTTGCCGCAGGCGAAATTGTTATGAGTATCTCCAATATCGGGCGCGGTATTTCCAGCGAAGACTTGCCCCATATTTTTGAGAAGTTCCGGCGGGGAAGCGGTATTACCGAACAAGCTATCCCTGGTACGGGTTTGGGCTTAGCTCTGGTAAAGTCCTTAGTAAAGCACTTACGCGGCACTATTGCCGCGTTTAGCTCTGGGCCAGCAGAGAATCCCGAAACTACTGAGTTGTGGCGTACTAGCTTCACCCTAACCTTACCCCTGTTTCCAGGGCAACACGCAAGTCAGGAGGAATAGTAAAAATTTGGTAATTGGTAATTGGTAATCGCTAATCGCTAATCGCTAATCGCTAATCGCTAATCGCTAATTACCCATCTCCCCCATCTCCCCTATCTCCCCCATCTCCCCCATCCTCCCCATCTCCCCATCTCCCTCTTTTCCCCTAGCCCCTAGCCCCTAGCCCCTAGCCCCTATATTTATGCTCACAAAAATTGCACCTAAGCCACTTCGCTGGCAACGGGCTCAATCTTCACCTTTAACTCGACAAATAGATGTTTTTACCGCCGCAGGACAGTTTATGTTCTATTTGTGGGCGGATAGGCTATTTCAAAATAACTCGCCTTATACAAGATCCGTCCGTGCTGAGTGGCTACTCAAGACTTTGCTAAATTTAGGCCCAACTTTTATTAAAATTGGTCAGGCTCTCTCAACTCGTGCAGATATACTCCCTTTAGAGTATGTTAATGAATTACAAAAATTGCAAGATAAAGTACCTGAATTCAATGCGGAAGAAGCGATCGCTCTGATTGAATCTGAACTTGGTAAAGAAATTTATGCTTTATATCGTGATTTTGACCATTTTCCGATTGCGGCTGCGAGTTTGGGACAGGTACACAAAGCTCGGCTACATACGGGAGAAGATGTAGTTGTAAAGGTTCAACGTCCGGGATTGCAAAAGTTGTTTGATTTGGACGTTAAAGCTATTTACAAAATTATGCGTTTTTGCCAGCGGTATTTGCCTTGGACTAGAAAATATAATTTAGATGCACTTTATAATGAATTTTTCACAATTCTTTATCAAGAAATTGACTATATACAAGAGGGTAAAAATGCTGAACGATTTGCTAATAATTTTAGAGGCTATCCCGGCATTATGGTTCCTAAAGTTTATTGGCGATATACTAGCAAAAAGGTGTTGACTGTCGAGTATTTACCAGGTATAAAGGTTGACGATCGACAAAGTTTAGAAGCTAAAGGGATAGACTTAAAACGTCTCAATCAGTTAGGGATTTCCTGTTACTTAAAACAATTGTTGCAAGACGGTTTTTTTCAGGCAGATCCGCATCCGGGAAACATGGCAGTTAATGCAGATGGCTCTCTAATTTTTTATGATTTTGGGATGATGGCAGAGGTGAAATCTCTGGCTAAAGAGCAGATGATTAGAACTTTTTTTGGAGTGTTGAGAAAAGATAGTGATGAGGTTTTAGAAACATTGATTTTGATGGGTTTAATTGAACCTGTGCCGGATATGATGCCAGTGCGGAGAATGGTAGCGTTCCTATTGGAAAAGTTTACTGAAAAACCGATTGATTTTCAAGCTTTTAATGAAATCAAGGATGAATTGTACTTGATGTTTGAGCAACAGCCATTTCGATTGCCGGGACAAATGATGTTCATCCTGAAAGCGTTGACGACTCTTGATGGTATTGCTCGAACTTTAGATCCTCAATACAACCCTGTTGCTTGTGCTAAACCGTTTGTTAAAAGCTTAACTACAGTCTCCCAAAAAGAACGAGGAAATTTGGTGGGAGAGCTGGCAAAACAAGCTAGAAATTATGTTAGATTTAAGTTACAGCAGCCGAGTAGAGCAGAAGTTTTAATCAGACATTTAGAAAAGCGGATTGAAGACGGCGAGTTGCAGGTGCGGGTGCGGACAATAGAAAGCGATCGCGCTCTGAAGCGGATTAATATGGCTGTTAAAACTCTGATTTATGCCTGCTTGACTGGCTTTGTTTTTCTATCGGGTGCGGTGTTGCTAATTGGGGGATATCAAGGAGGTGCGATCGCAGCTTTTTCTCTGTCAGCCTTGGGTTCGTGGTTTTTGGTGCAATCTCTTTTCAATTTGTGGACGAGAGAAAAGCTAGATAGATTGACGGAAAAATAAATATTTTGCTAATGGCTAATGGCTAATGGCTAATGGCTAATTGCTAATTGCTAATGGCTAATTGCTAATTGCTAATTGCCGATTGATTTTAGGTAAGCATTGAGTTTTGGAGACAATTCATCAATGACTGAGTTAAGGCGTTTTATTTGTTCATTTGTTAAAAGATTCCGTGTGTAGGCACGTCTTAACCAGTTGATTGTTTCATACAGAGAACCTCTAGCAATCTTTATGAAACGCCGATTATCTTGGAAGTTATATCGACCCTCGCCTTCTGCAATATTAGCCGCGATGCTATCTGCTGAACGGACTATTTGTTTACCAAGTGTATCTTTAGCGAAGTTATCCCATCCTTCAACAATGTGCCAAATCTCATCTGCTAATTTTTCAGACAATTGATAAACTTCCAATTTCTCAAAATTAGGCCGTCCCATCCCAACTCCTTTGATTACTGATTACATTAGCAATTAGCAATTAGCAATTAGCAATTAGCAATTAACTGTTAACCCGTCCTATTGGCGAGGTTAGCGACGACGGCGGCTAATTCAGCGGGTTCGATCGGTTTGGGTAAGTGGATCTGAAAACCGGACAAAAGCGATCGCGTCCGATCCTCAGCTCTAGCATAAGCTGTGAGTGCTGCTGCGGGAATTTGCCCCCCTTCCTGTGGTGAAAGCGATCGCACTTGGCGGATCAAAGCATAGCCGTCCTCTTCTGGCATTCCGATGTCACTGAGCAAAATATCAGGTTTCAAACTTTTAAGGGTCGCGATCGCCTCAACTGCCGAGCCCACTGCCACAACTTCCGCGCCGCACTCCTCAAGCACAGCCGTAAGAAAGGCCCGCGAATCAGCTTCATCATCCACTACCAACACCCGCAAACCATTGAGCGCTGGCAGATTTTCAAATGGAAGTTCGCCCCCAATACCGGGGTGTACCCGTTCTCCCGTCTCCAGATTTTGGCGAATAGGCATTAGGGGCAGCTTAATAGTAAATGTTGCTCCCTTCCCCTCACCTTCGCTTTGGGCGCGAACGCTACCGCCGTGCAGTTCTACCAAATGGCGGACAATAGCTAAACCGATACCCAAGCCAGTATAAGTTCTAGCGATTGAGCTGTCGGCTTGACGGAAGCGATCGAACACAAAGGGCAGAAAATCAGGTTTTATCCCCAATCCCGTATCCCTCACCGAAATCTCAACATGAGAGTTAACTCTCTCCAGGTAGACCTGAACTTGCCCGCCTTTGAGCGTAAACTTAACCGCGTTAGAAAGCAAATTCCAGACGATTTGCTGCAAGCGGTCTGAGTCTCCTGCCACCAGCCCCCCTGTGGAATCGAAGATGGTTTGCAGGCGAATCTCCTTAGCTTCAGCCGCAGGGCGGACTGTATCTAAGGCTGCTTCAATGACGGTGACAAGTTCAACTGGGCGGACATTCAGCCGTACCTTACCCTGAATGATCCGGGAAACGTCGAGCAAATCCTCAACTAATTGCGCTTGGGCTCTAGCACTGCGCTCAATTGTCTCCATTGCCTTGGCTGTCGTCTTCTCGTCAAACTTGCGAGTATTGAGCAGGCGCAGCCAACCCAGCATGGCGTTTAAGGGCGATCGCAACTCGTGGGATAGCGTCGCCAAAAACTCATCCTTCATCCGGTTGGCAGTCTCCGCCTGAGTGCGGGCATTCTGTTCGCGGATGAGTAACTGGGCGCGTTCGTCTTCAGCTTGTTTGCGTTCGGTGAAGTCGCGCATGATTTTAGCAAAACCCCGCAATCCTGCCTCATCTTGCAGGGAAGTGAGAATACCGCTAGCCCAGAAACGGCTGCCGTCTTTACGGATGTGCCAGCGTTCGTCCTCTGCTTGACCTGCCGCTACTGCTTGCTCTAGTTCCAGCTTGTCTGTGCCGGCAGCTAAATCCTCCGGTGTAAAAATAATCGATGTCGGCTGACCGATTGCCTCTGCTTCCTCATAGCCTAAAATTCTTTGAGCTCCTACACTCCAACGGATAATGTATCCTTGGGCATCAAGGAAGAAAATTGCGTAGTCTTGTGCATTGTCTAACAGCAGACGGAACCGCTCTTCAGTTTCTCGTTGCGCTGACTCGGCTTGCTTGCGGTCTGTGATATCGGCGACAATCCAAACTGCTCCTGCAAAATTACCACGATCGCCTAAAATCGGGTCAGCAGTGACAGAAAACCAGCGATCGCCAAACCTCAGTTCTAAATTTTGTCGGCGGCCAGTTTCTCGAGCCCGAATAAAGAGATTTACTTCCGTAGCACCGATCGTATCTTGGATCAAATCCTGATAAAAACAACCTTTAATCTCGCTTTCCGATTTTCCCCAAAGTTCCCTCGCGGCGCAGTTGCACCGCACTATACTGCCATCGCTATCCAGCAGACACACCAGATCCGCGATCGCATCGAAAGTCGTTTGCCACTCCCTCGCCAGTAGCCGTGCCGCTTCCTCTGCCTTTCTGGTACGAAGCAAAGCATTGACAGTCGCGACTAACTCAATCGGCTCTACAGGCTGGGCGAGATAGCCATCTGCACCGCCATCTAACCCCTGTACCTTATCCTCGCTCTTGACAAAACTAGCCGAGAGATGTAGCACCGGAATAAACGCCGTAGCAGGGTTAGTCTTAATCTGCCTACAGACCTCAAACCCATTGATATCAGGCAACTGCACGTCAAGGACAATTAAATCTGGTTGGTAGTCGAGTGCCAATTGCAGGCCAGCTTTCCCAGTGGCCGCCTGTTGCACATCAAACCCCGCATTTTGAAGCATCCGGGTAACGATATAGCGGTTAGCTGCGTTGTCGTCTACGTGCAAGATCGTGACTTGAGGTCGGTCGGGCATAGTTTTTGGAAAAAATAAGGAAGAATTAAGGTACGAATTAGGCTATAGGTTTGATTTAATCGCTTTTTTAGTGCCGAAACGATAAAACTACCATTATTTTGCGAGTCAACCACAGACCGAGATCGTCTAGAGGAAGAAAAATAAAATAGGAGAGCGGTAATTTTAAAGGAGGGAGAGCGAAGTCTGGGTATATATAGCAGTCGCCAAGGCGATTAGGACACGATTGATTGCTGGAACCCGCTTATTCTATTCCCTTCTTCCCTAGTCCTGAGCATCCTAGTCCCTAGCTATAGGTATAAGCCCTGCTTTTATCAGAGCTTCCCGGAGTTTACCGCTTGCCACCTCGTGATGTTGACTCTCTTTAGATAGAATTGCGATCGCGTTTTGTGCTATATACATTGACTCTTGTGGGTCGAGCAACTTTGAGCTATTAACAATTACAGAGATATTCTTAGTATCAGGATTGCTTTTAAGTTGTTTCAATACTTCAAAACCATTCATTCCTGGCATCTCCAAATCTAAAAAAATTGCATCAATAGTTTCCGTCTGAGCTAACGCTAAACCTTCCTGCCCAGACTCAGCTTCAATTATAGTAAAATTAGGATCGGCTAAGTATTCCTTGAGCAAGTATCTAGCTACTTGGTCGTTGTCTATAATCAAAACTTTTTGCGGCAAATCCCCCTTGACTAGAGCATTAATTTTGTGGAGCAGCGGAAGTCGCTCCGCAGGTTTGATAAAAAACGCATCTGCACCCAATGCGCGAGCTTTCCTCTCGTTGTCAATGACAGTGATTACAATCAGAGGAATATTCTGCGTTGCTTCGTTTCCTTTCATTTCAGCAATCAAAGTCCACGTACTCTGTTTATCTAGTAAAATGTCCAATAGTATAGCTACAGGTCTAAAAACTTGAAGGGCCTCTCTTGCTTGACAAAGCGATCCAGCTATTATCATTTGATAGCAAGAACCCTGAAAATATTTCTCATAAGTAAATAAAGTTTCTACATTATCTTCTACTACTAATATAGGATAGAGAGCTGCATCCAAATTGCAAGAGAAATTCTCCCTTTGCACATCCTCTTTGATACTGTTATAAACGACAGGAATTGTAGCAAAAAATGTTGAACCTTTCCCTAATTCGCTGGTAAGAAAGACACTTCCTCCCAGCAATTCAGCTAATTTTTTGGCTAGCGGGAGTCCCAAACCTGTTCCTTTAAATTGTGTTTGTAGGGGAGAATTAAGTTGGGTATATTCTTCAAATATCAGCTCTCGATC
Organism: Kamptonema formosum PCC 6407; assembly: GCF_000332155.1. Lineage (GTDB taxonomy): Bacteria > Cyanobacteriota > Cyanobacteriia > Cyanobacteriales > Microcoleaceae > Kamptonema > Kamptonema formosum. The sequence continues at coordinate 1,691,618 of NZ_KB235903.1, forward strand.
GCCTACGGCAATACCGATACCAGTATCCGCTACGGAAAAGACAACAGTGTTACCAGCAATTGCCGCTGAAACCCTAATTTCTCCAACTTCTGTATACTTCAACGAATTGGAGATAAAATTTCTGAGAATTTGGCTAACCTTGCCTTCGTCAGTGTAAAGTTTATGGCAACCGACAACTTCTTCAAAAACTAGAGAAACTGACGAATTATAGGCCAGTAAAGGCCGTAGCATACCCCTCAAAGCTCCAAAAAGGTCGCTAATTTCAAACTCATTGGGATGCACTACAATTTTGCCTGCTTCTGCCTTTGCCAAGTCTAATAAGTCATTAACTAAATCCGAAAGACATTCAGCAGATTTACGGATGAAAGTCACTTGCTTTTCTTGTTCTAATGTCAATTCACCATCCATCCTGTCTAACAGTATCCGCGAGAGAGATATAATTGAGTTTAGCGGCGTGCGAAACTCGTGGCTCATATTTGATAAAAATCGGGTTTTAACTTCATTTGCCTTCTGTAAGGAATCGGCTTTTTCATCTAATTCGGCATAGAGAGCTACTACTCCCCTATTAGTATCTTCTAATTCGCAATTGAGCTGAATTAGCTGCTCTTCACGCTGACGGATATCTTCTAGAGCTAATAGTAATTCTTGGTTCTGCTGCTGAATTTCTTCAAAGGAACTTTGAGGCGCTTGCATCGCCAATTTACTGCCCAACTGCCCTAAGTCTTTTGCTGTTAAAATAGAAGGCAACCTCGGCAAGTTTTTTTCCATCACGACGATAGTTCCCTCACCTACCGAAGAGGAAATCTGAAATCGATCCATTAACCGCTTGCTGCCAATAATACCTAGACCCATGCCAGTTGTAGATATATATTGTCCATTGAGAATAGTATTAAGATTAGCAATACCTTGACCTCGATCCTCAATGGAAATTATCAATGTTTGAGGCGAAGATATTTCCACCCAAAATTTAACTTTTCCGCCTCCGGCATATTGAAAAGCATTGCGACCAATTTCAGATACAGCAGTGGCAATGCGAGTTTTATCCTGAGCCTGAAAACCTAATAAACTTGCAATTTGCCCCGCCCGCTGGCGAGTCATGACGACATCTTGTTCAAATTTGATTTCTAGAGTTAGGAGAGTGAAAGTCATTGCTAATGGCTAATGGCTAATGGCTAATGGCTAATTGGTAATGGCTAATGGCTAATTGCTAATGGCTAATTGCTAATTGCTAATTGCTAATTGCTAACAGTTGACAGTTGACAGTTAACAGTTAACAGTTAGCAGTTAACTTAAAAATTTTATTTAGCGGCAAGCACTGTCACATCATCGCGACCTCTAGTGAAATCTCGGTACAAAACTCCAGCAATTAAACAGGGATGTTTTGATACTAAACCAGCATAACGCTCTAGATGCCACTGCGTACCCAACCCATCGGAGTGCATGACTAAAAGACCTCCTTTGGGCCACTGATAGACAAATTCCTGAATTTTGCGAACCTCATGTCCGACAGTACCATTGTGGGAAACCATGCTGTAGTTTGCATCGGGAGAAATGACTGCGGCAGAAATATTTCCGATTCCTGCAAAGCGAACCGATGCGCTACGAAAGTCAATTTCTGCGATCGCGATTACTGCACCCCGCGTACTTCGCAAAGCCCCATGAGCCGCCTCTATAATCTCTTTTGGGCTTTTATGAGTATTCTCTCGAAATATCCTCACAGCTTCATTAGATGCGATCGCAGCTTGCGGGCCGTGACCCAACCCGTCGGCCACTAGCAGCAAACTACGATCTTCCTGCTGTTCTACGGCCCAAGCATCCCCTGAAACATCCTCGCCTCTGACAGGTAAGCAAACTCCGCCAATTTTTAGGCGATCTTCTGGTGGGGGTGAATCGTAAGATGTTGCCCAGATGTGGCTTAATATGGCTGTGCCGCCGTTGGTAACAGAATAAATGTCAAAAAAGTTAGATAGCCGCTGGCAAGCCCCCAAACCGTTTCCCAGAGTCCCGCCTGTAGAAAAGCCGTCGCGCAAGCACTCGCTAATACTGCTCATTCCCGGCCCAGAGTCTAAGGCTAAGATTTCTATAAGCGCGATTGAGTTTAAGACTTTTGCTTGTAGCAATAGTTGACCGTTACGGGCGTAGCGGACGAGGTTTTTTGTCAACTCGCTGACTACGATGCTAACCTTTCCACGATCTGTTTCGTTGAAGCCAAGTTGATTAGCAAAGGCTACAGCTATCCGCCGCGCTTCGCCAGCTTGACTGGACTCTAGAATGGGTAAGGCGACTGGTTCTGGCATATTTGCTTCCTGGGTTTGGTTTAAGGTTATCTATTTCTCTTTTCTTTTCCTCCTCTATGCCTTTGTGTCTTCTTAGGTTCATTAAATTGCAGGGTTTTGCTTTTCAATAAGACTACAAAAATGAGACATAACTTTGGGTATAAAGGAAGGGGAGTAAACTTCAAAAATTCTCTCGTTTTAGGACAGAGGTTTGGCAAGAGGTCTAGGAATTTCAACATGACTCTCACTATTTTTTTGGTGGTAAAGAAGTCAGCTACTTCCACTTAGCGATCGTAATAGTTGTGCCCTCACCGACGCGAGAAACGATGTTAAATTCGTTCACGAGCCGCTTGGAACCAGAAAGACCCATGCCAAGCCCGCCTCCGGTGGTGAAGCCGTCTTTTAAGGCAAGGTCGATGTCGGGAATGCCGGGGCCTTTGTCTTCAAAGGTGAGCCGCACACCCCGGCGGTTTCCCTCTTGTAGGGTTTCCAGTTGTAGTTGCCCGCCGCCGCCGTAGTCTAAGGTATTACGGGCGAGTTCGCTGGCCGCCGTCACGATTTTGGTTTGGTCTACGAGGCTCAAACCTTGTTCCACGGCTAACTTGCGGACGGCTTGCCTTACTAGCACAACGTCTGCGGCGGTTTTGATGCTCATGGTTTCAGACCTCTGCACGGTCATCTGGCATCTCCTCTGGAGTTGCTAGCGATCGCCGCAATAGAGCCATTCCCCTCTCTACGTTTAAGGCTGTGCGGATGCCTTTGAGGGAAAGCCCTAATTCTACTAGAGTAATGGCTACTGCTGGCTGCATTCCAACTACGACTGTTTCGGCATCAAGTATCTGCGACATTTTGGCAATGTTTCCTAATATTCGCCCGATGAAGGAGTCAACCATATCTAAGGCGGAAATATCTATTAATACGCCGCGAGCATTTGTCTGGTTGATGCGATTTGTGAGGTCGTCTTGTAATGTCATGGCTAGGCGATCGTGCATATCGACTTGGATCGTAACTAAGAGAAATTGACCCATTTTAAGTATGGGAATTTTTTCGTCCATGATGCTTCCTTAAGTGCGCGGCTGGTTGCGGGTGATGCTGGCTCCAATGCGTTTTAATGCTAGAGCAAAAGCGTCGGCTAGGGTGGCTTTGGTGATCACGTCCGCGAGATCCACGCCGAGGTAAACGATGGTTTGGGCGATTTGGGGGCGAATGCCGCTGATGATGCAGTCAGCGCCCATTAAGCGGGCGGCAGTAACGGTTTTGAGCAGGTGTTGTGCAGTTAGGGTGTCTACGGTTGGGACTCCGGTAATATCAATGATCGTAACTTCTGCGCCTGTCTCTACAATTTTTTGTAGGAGGGACTCCATTACACCTTGAGTGCGGTTGCTGTCCAGGGTACCGATGATTGGTAAGGCTAATATCCCATCCCACAGTTTTACAACTGGGGTGGAGAGTTCCATGAGTTCTTCTTGCTGGCGATAGATGACTTCTTCGCGGGCTTTTTGGTAGATTTCTGTGGTCAGTAAACCTAGTTTATCTAGGAGGGTACTGACTGACCAAATCTCTTGGATGAGGTTTTGGCTATCGTTTGCGAGTTCGGAGTGTAGCTGGGTGAATAAGGGGTGTTTTAAGGATAAAATAAAGGTTGCGGTTTCTGAGGGTGTGAAGCCTTTGTGAGAGCGATCGCGCGATATGCTGGAAAGCATTTCTCGCACTGGCCGCCATTCTGAGGTGTTGATGTCAGTTAAGTTACCGCGATCGAGTGCTGCTACTAGGAGGTCTAGAAATTCTCTGCACTCTTCCCGTACTTCTATTTCTTTGAGCGAGTCTTGGCGACTGCTAGCAGTCATCTGCTCTGAGAGCCATGCTGTCAACAGTTCCGAGCGGTATTTTTTGAGAATTTCGGAAATTTTGCTTTGGCCGTTCAAGCTCATATTTGCTGTTCCTTACACCTGTGGGAATTAAAAGAGCCTGTAACAAAGTACAAAGATTAGGCTTTAAGGTATAACTAGCGTTACTTGGAGCTGTTGGCAGACACGGGAAAGCGATAGAGTTTTATTTTATATCAATTCCAGTTTGTTAACCACGATTAGGTGCTGGGGCGGGTTTACAAGCTTTCTAGCTTGTATTACATCTCGCAGGCGAAGCACTCCTAGAGGAATAATGGTTAATCAAGCGGACTTAATTCTATTTGACGCTGGTCGTTGACGCGAACAATTGTCCAGTTTGAGGTAGTCCCTTTAAGGCTAATTTATCTATATTGCACTATGGGTTAGGGGGGGGGAAGTGGAGTTTGGGCTAAATAACTCCTTATTGTTAAGTTACCACGTTAAAGGGTTGACTTACAATCGGCAAGAGGGTTAAGATTTACGACTACGAGTGTAGGGCGATCGCGATACTCTGTTTTGGTCACACTTGTGCTCTATTTTAGGATACTCAAGGGCGAGGGATGAGGTTTCTGGGTCTGGTAGGCGATCGCAATTCTCAAGTCGTCTGTTTCTGAGGCAAGAGCACTTTCCTTTAGATTGAGTTAAGTTCACCTGAAAATCCGATAGTTGCGATATTTTTCTATTTTTTTCACCACTTTTGTGAGCGTAAAGCTGGCAATTTCCGATCGCATTTGCGCTTGTAAAATCCCTCACTTTACCCTATTTGTATCATTGATAATGAGGTATGGCAGGAGGCAGGAGGCAGGAGGCAGAAGGCAATACTAGAAATGATTTGGGGGATGGAGAATGCCCTAAACGTTGTGGCGGTTGCTATAATTGCTAACCGTTAACAGTTAACCGTTAACCGTAATTTTAAAAAGGTACAAAAAATAAGTGCTGAATTATGGGATTAGCTCACAACTCAGCACTTATAATTTTTTTGATACCCCCAGGGGAATTCGAATCCCCGTCGCATCCGTGAAAGGGATGTGTCCTAGGCCTCTAGACGATGGGGGCGTGTGTTTCACACCTTTATTAACTTAACGCATCTTTCTGAGTTTGTCAACTACTTTTTCAAAAATTTTTTTTATTGGTTCCAAGGCTGTTGGCAGTAGGCTGTGAGAATGCGAGTACAGTTAGCGATCGCACCTAAATGAGCAATCTCAAACCCGTGAGTGTTTTGGGTGGGGAAGGCCAAACAAGCGGCCCTAGCTACGTGACCAAACTTCATGGCGATCGAGGCATCGCTACCAAACCCAGCGATCGCTGCCAATTGTACCACCACACCCGCGCGATCGGCTGCTTGGCGCAATTCCCCATTTAAGCCTTCATCATAAATCCCGTAGCCATCCTGAGACAACAAAACTGGCTTTTCGCCATCATCAATGGGATATTCCGGTGCCAAGGGGCAAATTTCCAAAGCAATTAACGCATCTAATTCCTGTCTTTGAGTAAAGTATAGTGCCCCGATCGCGCCGACTTCCTCCTTCGCCGATGCCACCAAATAAACATTAACGGGTGGTGCTTGCAAAGATGCAGCTACATCTAGTAAAATTGCCACAGAAGCTTTATTATCCAGGGTATAACTAGCAATATAATCCTTTAATCGTAGCGGGTGTTTGCGGTGCTTTCCTACTACCATGCGCGTACCTGGACGAATGCCTGCCTTAGCTAATTCTTCCGCACTACATTTCGTTTCAATCCAAGCATTTTCCCACTTTAATGCCACATCTTCCTGCTGAGATTTTTGAGGAGATTCGTGAGAAACATGACGGGAACCAAAGCTGAGGATACCACTAATGGTTTGATTATCTCCCAATAAATCGACAACGCCTTCGCCATAAACCCAAGGGAAAGAACCCCCAAGTTTACGAACTTGGACTCGGCCATTTGATGTTACAGTTTTGACGATCGCGCCGATTTCATCTTTATGGGCAGTAATTGCGATAGAGTGTTGAGAATCGCGACCTGGAATTAGTGCGATCGCATTTCCTGCACTGTCAAGCCAAGCCTTTACTCCCATTTTCGTAAACCTATCGATTAACCAGTCGTCAACTTCCGACTCAACACCACTAGGAGAGTGGTGCATCACTAGCTCTTCAATCGTAGCAAACAAGCGATCGTACTCTTGCATTTTTTTACCACAAAAGGGACGAGAGAGGGGATGGGGGAGATGGGGGA